>JAUXFE010000088.1 GCA_030620215.1 Candidatus Peregrinibacteria bacterium | reverse complement strand
TGAAAGTGTCTATGTAGACGTAGATCGAAATGGGAACCTGGTAAACATGACAATTGAGCACGCAAAAGCTAATGCGGGATTGTGGGAATTTTCGTATCAAGAGATGGTTGCCCAGACGGCATAGCCTCTGCCGAACCAGACACTGCGGCCGACGGCAAGAAGCGCGGCCGATCTTCGTTACGATTTAGTCTTCACAACAGTTTTCGTCAGCTGCTCTGCTTTCTTGGCGGCGGCTGAGTTTAATGTTATACTGCTCGTTAAGATCATGTAAACTTCTCAAATTTATATTGAAGAAGGGATGACATGACTAAAAGTAAGAAACGCAAAAAACCGAGGGCTTCTAAGACCCAGCATCGGATATTAAATCGAGAACAAATCAGCATTACCGGAGAGGCTGATTACATCATTAGCCGAGCAAAGGAATATGATTCCCGTGTTGTCTCCTTTGGCCCTTTGGTATTCTTCTCTTCAGAAACGGGTGACGCTTGGATGATAGACCCAGAAGATCATTTTGCCCTATGCTTAGCGCAGGGTGGTGAACCACAGCCTTATGGCATGACAGAAACAACCACTAATTTTAAAATTAAGTGGACTGCAGACTATCAAATTGAAGGAGATGAATTCATTGTTATGGAGAGATCTGGACAAACTAAGTCTATTTTCGGCTATCCTACAAATGAAATTTTGAGAGCTATTAATCGGGTAAAGTAGCTTTATTTGTTTACTAAAAAATAGTTCTTAAATTGAAAGTTAGTTTTAACATATAATTACAGCCATATAACCTAAATGGAGCTGATAGAACCGCCGCATAATACATGCCTCCGGCATGATTATACGGCAAACCTGCAGCTCATCTCGCGCCCGTTAGATGTTTCAGAAAGTATTTGGCTCACAACGGATGTCTTAAGGAAAGTATGACGGAATCATCAGACAATAGATCAACTATATACCAGCGGCCTGTAGAGATACTTCAGCGACTAATTCAGTTTGATACTACGAATCCTCCTGGCAACGAAGCAGAATGTATTTCTTTTATCAATGACTTGCTCACTGAATTTGGGATAAAGACAACCATATTGTCTCGAACGCCGGAACGCCCCAACCTGATCGCACGATTAAACAGCGGTAAACGAAATGTATCCCCTCTCTTGCTTTACGGTCACGTAGACGTAGTCACAACTAAAGATCAAAAATGGAAGCATCCTCCATTTGAAGGTAGATTGCAAGATGGTTATGTGTGGGGTAGAGGCGCCCTTGACATGAAAGGTGGAATAGCCATGATGCTGTCTGCCTTTCTTCGTTCCAAGATCGAAGGCTTGGATATACCAGGGGATATCGTCCTGGCTATCGTAAGTGATGAAGAAATGGGAGGTGATTTCGGCTCCAGATATCTGGTAGAGAACCACTCCGACCTGTTTGACGGAATCCGATATGCAATCGGTGAATTTGGCGGATTTACCCTGCACATAGGGAACCGTCGATTCTACCCTATTATGGTCGCAGAAAAGCAAAAATGTTGGCTGAGATCTACGATACGCGGTCAGGGGGGCCATGGCGCCATACCTGTCCGTGGCGGAGCAATGGCCAAGCTATCTCAACTTCTTCAAAAACTGGATAAGAACCGTCTTCCGGTTCATATCACGCCAGTTGCCAACCAAATGTTCAAAACGATCGCTTCATCCATTTGCGGGCTAAAAGGGTTAATCCTATCCCAACTGACCAATCCCTTACTGACAAACCAAGTATTGAACCTCCTTGGTGAAAACGGTCGCATTTTTGACCCATTGTTGCATAATACTGTTTCGGCTACTGTTTTGCATGGAAGCGATACAATAAACGTGATACCCAGTGAAATATCCGTCGAGCTGGATGGACGTCTGCTTCCGGGCTACGGCCCTGACGATCTGATCGCTGAACTCCGCAATTTAATCGGCAATGACGTCGAGCTTGATATTATTCGTTTTGATCCAGGTCCGGACGAACCTGACATGGGACTATTTAGCACGCTCGCCGAAATTTTGTGTAACGCCGATCCCGACGGCATACCTGTTCCGCTTTTATTGAGTGCTGTTACGGATGCTCAGTCCTTCTCTCGATTGGGTATTCAGACCTATGGTTTTTTACCGATGTCGCTACCGAAAGACCTCAATTTTTCACAAACCATCCATGGTGCGAATGAACGCATCCCGGTTGAAGCTTTGGATTTTGGATCCAGAGCAATATATGAATTACTGCGACGCCACAATGAGATAAAGCCATCTAACCTTGGCATGAAATTTGACTAAGATTTTGTTGCGCTTTATTTCAGCAGTTTATGCCCGTTATGCAGTAAAAGAAACTATAACAAATGCCTTATATTACAGTAGAAGATTCAAACATATATTATAAAATATACGGCCAAGGCTACACATTGCTAATTATCCACGGTGGGCCAGGTGTCGATCATAAATACATGCTGAGTCTTAAGAAATTGTCAGAAAATTATAGATTAATCTTCATTGACCTTAGGGGTAATGGAAGGTCAAAGATTAGTAATTATAATAAACTAAATTTTGATTATTTTACTTCAGATATTGAGAATTTGAGAAAACATTTATCTATAAATAAATGGGCAGTATTAGGTCATTCATTTGGTGGGATGGTCGCACAAGAATATGGAGTTCGTTATCCTCACAATCTCACTCATCTTATATTAATTGATACAGGTTGTAATTCTCGAATAGTACAGGAAGATGCTCCTCATATTCTAAAAAATTGGGGCTATAATAAAAATAGTGTAATTTGGGCAAACAGATTTTTTAATGGTAAATTAACGCCTTATCAAATATCATATGCACTTTTAAAATTTGGTAAAGCATACTATTATAAAATGAATTTGCTCACTTTTATCAGATCGTTAAAAGGTAAGCATAATTCAAAGACTTTTTTAAAATGGTTTGGTAGCAATTTCAAAGGTTGGGACATGTCTGAAAAAATAAAAAATATTCATGTTCCTACATTAATTATTGCGGGAAAATATGATTTTCAATTTCCTCCAGCGCATCAGAGATTTTTAGCTAAACAAATAAATAAATCAACTTTAAAAATAATTAATAATGCCGGTCATAACACACCAATAGAATGTCCGGATATTTTGAATAAAGAAATCCGGGAGTTTTTAGATAATCATAGTATTTCTTAAAGCACTGCATAACGTTAAAAGATCCTCTTATTTATCCAAAACCTTGACGAAAAATCCCGACTAAAAATTCTTTTCCCTGAGTGGGTGATTAGCTCAGTTGGTTAGAGTGCTACGTTGACATCGTAGAGGTCACAGGTTCGAATCCCGTATCACCCACCATTTTTTACTTGCGGATGAACATGAATTAAGCAAAAAATTCTTTACTATATATTATACTTTATAAGAGTTGAATTTATAAATAATTGATATGGAGTAATAAATGGACAAGGCATTAATGGGAAAAGTGATAATCATCGGCTCCGGTAACTGGGGAACAACGCTTGCTCTGATCTTTTCCAAGAAGAATCAAATATATCTTTGGACCATAAATCAAAAAGAAGCTGATGAAATAAATAAAGACCGTGAATCCAGATTTTTACTGGGTGTAAAACTACCGGGAAATATAATTGTGGAGAAGAAATTTTCGCGTCGGATAGAAGCAGAAGATATTGTAATTACAGCTATTCCTTCCAGGAAAATAGATGAACTTACCGATGAATTTATTAAAAATGGTGTAAAAAAATGCATTGTCCTCAGCGCTTCTAAAGGAGTGGAATTTTCCACTTTGAAAACCGTAGGACAGATCATCCAAGCTAAG
>JAUXFE010000041.1 GCA_030620215.1 Candidatus Peregrinibacteria bacterium | reverse complement strand
GAGAATTTATTGGATAATATTTATTAAACATTAACAAATGAAATTTTATAATTTAAAAATGAATTATTATGTCATCAAAAATATATAGTGTTGAGCTGTCCGGTTTGGATGGCCATTTAGTTGAAATTGAAGTTGATAATAGGCCACATGGGCAACCTTGTTTCCCAATAGTGGGTTTACCGGATATGGCATGCCAGGAAGCCCGCGAAAGGGTTATTAGCGCTATCAAAAATTCAGGATATCGTTTCCCCAGAGGACGTGTTATTGCGAATCTTGCACCAGCGGACCTGAAGAAAATGGGTTCCCGATATGATTTGGCAATCGCAATTGGTGCGATACGATTAGATGGAGACATTCCTGAGCACCACTTTCAGGAAACGATTTTTCTTGGTGAATTGTCTCTTGCTGGGGAAACCAGACCTGTGAATGGAGTGCTTTCAAGTGTTGAATTTGTTAAGAAAAAGGGGTTTAAAACAGTCATCCTCCCAAAAGAGAACGCTGTGGAAGGTGCTCTTATCCCTGGCATAAAAATTGTTCCTGTTGGGTGTTTAAAGGAAGCGGTGGAATATCTTTCTGATGGGTTTTGTCCGCTACCGATCAAACCGCCATCCACAAAACATTCATCAGTAGCGAAAGTGGATATGGCGATTGTAAAAGGTCAATCCCAGGCAAAAAGAGCATTGGAAATTGTTGCGGCTGGTGGACATAATATTATTTTAAACGGCAGTCCGGGTTCAGGAAAAACATTAATGGCAAAGGCTCTCCAGGGCATCCTGCCAAAAATGTCACACGAAGAAATGCTGGAGGTAACAAAGATATATTCTGTAGCTGGATTGCTCCCCAAATCAAAAGCATTAATAATAGAAAGACCATTCAGACCGATTCATCATACGGCTTCTGCTATTAGCATTGTTGGTGGTGGTAACATTCCCGGACCCGGGGAAATTTCCCTAGCTCATCGTGGAGTGCTTTTTATGGATGAAATTGCTGAATTCCCGTCTGCTGTACTGGAAGTTCTCAGACAACCTATGGAAGATAGATTTATCACTATTTCAAGAGCCAAAGGTAGTCTTACTTATCCTGCTCAATTTATTCTTATGGCGGCCATGAACCCATGCCCATGTGGATATTTAAACTGTGAAAATACAAATAAATCCTGTACGTGCCCTCGTTGGAAAATTGAAAAATATAAGAAAAAACTATCTGGGCCACTGCTTGATAGGTTTGATATTCAGCTTAATATACAGCCTGTACCACATGATAAGTTAATAAAAATGGATAACGGAGAATCTTCTAAAAAAATCCAAAGCAGAATTGAAAAGGCTGTAAAAATTCAAGTAAAACGGTTTAAAAACACCCAAATTCAAAAAAATTCTGAAATGGATAATGTTGTTCTCCAAAAATTTTGCAAACTTGATAAACAGAGTAAACAATTATTAGAACAAGCTATTCAGCAATTTGATCTTTCTGCTCGTGCATATTTTAGGACTATTAAGCTGGCCAGAACAATTGCGGACTTGGAACAGGATGAAAGTATAAAATCCAGTCATATATCTGAAGCTTTGCAATACAGGATCAAAAATTAGTCTTAAGTCCTAAGGATTAAGGATCCAGCAGTAATTTAGTTATTAATAAAATTATAATATGAAAACATTTAAAGACATTATTGCGTGGCAAAAAGGATACCAGTTAACTTCATTAATTTATAAATATACTGCTCATTTCCCCATGCATGAAGAGTTTGGATTGAAATCTGAACTAAGAAGGGCATCGATTTCTTATATATCAAATATAGCTGAAGGATTTAAGAAAAGAAGTAAAAAGGAAGCATTACATTATTACAATAGGTCACAATGTTCATTGGAAGAAATTAAATGCCAAACGATGGTAAGTCATGACCAAAAATATTTTAATGCAAATGAATTTAAAGAAATTAATGATTTGAGTGACGAATGTGGCAAAGTTTTAAATGGGTGGATGGAGTCTCAGAAGTCTTTTACTGAAGACTGATTCCTGAAGACTGAAGACTTTTTAAAGTTAATAATCTAGCATCTATAAGCCAAAAATAAGGGCTAGTATAGAAAAAAGATTTGCTATTTTTGAATATAAATGCTATACTGGAATAACAACAGAGGTAAGAAATGATAAGTTGCCTTTAATAAGAAATATATTAGTTAATAAAATAATAGAATGAAAGAAATATCGAAATGGATTAAGGAAAAAACAAGTTCTCCTAAATCCAATCCTGCACATAAGCCCGCCGTAGCGGACCAATCTAAACATGTGCAAAAATCTCAATCTGTACATAAACCTTATCATGTACATAAAACCAGTCATCACCCATCTAAACACAAAAAAATAGAAAAAGGTGGTAAGCCCTACAAACAACACAGTGGCGCTAATAAGTTACGTATTATACCGTTAGGCGGTTTGGAGGAAGTCGGAAAGAACATAATGGCGCTTGAATATGGCAATGACATTATTATTATAGATGCCGGAATGTCATTTGCCGGCCCTGACATGCTTGGTGTGGATTATATAGTTCCGGATGTATCGTATCTTGCTCAAAGAAAACGCAACATCCGTGGGATTGTTTTTACTCATGGTCACTTAGATCATATAGGTGCAGCCCAATATATTATCCCTCAGCTCGGTAACCCACATCTGTATGCTACCAAATTAACTGCCGGGTTATTAAAAAACAGATTACGAGAATTCGGCCTTGATAAAAGCGCCAGACTTCATGAATTTAATGAAGATTCAAAATTAAAACTCGGTGTTTTTGAAGTTGAATTTTTTAGAGTCAACCACAGCATTCCTGATGGTATGGGTGTATTTATTAAATCCCCTGCAGGCAATATTGTGCATACTGGTGATTTTAAATTTGATCATGCGCCGGCTATTGATAAACCGGCCGATATGCAAAGAATTGCGGAGATCGGGAAGAAGGGTATTGATGTTTTGTTAATTGATAGCACCAATGCGGTCAAACCGGGTTTTTGTAAATCGGAAAAGGATATTGCTGAAAACCTTGAAGATGTTATCTCAAAAACTAAGGGGCGTTTAATTATCGCATCATTTTCTTCTCTTATCGGGCGTATCAACCAAATCGTGAACATAGCTGCTAAATATAATCGCAAAGTGTTTTTATCCGGGCGTTCCATGGTAGACAATATGAAACTGGCTGAAAATCTTGGTTATACTACTTATCCAAAGGGATTTGTAAAAAAGATAGGTCCACAGGTCAAATCATTACCGCCAAGCCAAACTATTATCTTAACCACAGGCGCACAGGGTGAAACCTTAAGTGCTTTGACGAGGATGTCCATTGGTGAACATGCACATGTCAAAATCAGGGAAGGGGACACTGTTATAATTTCAGCTAGCCCGATTCCGGGCAATGAATTGGCGATAGTCAGTGTAATAAACAATTTGTATCGGCTTGGAGCCAGGGTAATTACCAATGGTGATATGGATATCCACACTTCCGGGCATGCGCACCAGGAGGAAATTAAAATTATGTACTCAATGATCAAGCCGAAATGCTATGTACCGATTCATGGGGAGCTTTTTATGCGCATGGGGCATGTAGAAATGATAAAAAAGGTGGCTGACCCAAGAATGACTATTACTATGCTTGAAAACAATGGGGATATTCTGGAAGTCAGCAAACAAGGTGTTCGTAAATCTAAACAGAAAATTCCTGCTAATGATATTTTAGTCGATGGACTTGGGTTTGGTGATATCGGTTCGAAAGTAATCCAGGAACGTAAAAAAATGTCAGAGAATGGTCTTCTTATTATGCTCTTCCATGCATACGAAAAAACCAAGAATCTTGTTTCAGAACCTGATATTATTTCACGTGGATTTGTGTATGTAAAAGAGTCACAGACAATTTCACAAGAAATTAAAAAAGTTGCACAAAAAGCTTTTGAACAAACTACTCAACAAAATCGAAAAATTGAACTAAGGGATTTAAAAAGAGAATTGACGCGTAATATTTCCGGATTTATTAGAAAGCGCCTTGGACGAGAACCTATGATTATTCCGATAATTATGTACATCTAACTATCAACAATCAGCTATCAGCTGATTAGCAAAAAAAGAATTTTAGCCATCGGCTCTGAGGTTTCAATGTTTATTGCTAATCAAAACCTAACCGATATTATTACGAACTCAGGCTCGAAGAGCATTTAATTGAATTATTATGAAAACATTTAAAGATATCTTTGCGTGGCAAAAGGGTTATCAATTAACCTTACTCATATATAGATATACTGCTAGTTTTCCTAGAAGTGAGGAATTTGGACTTAAATCAGAGCTGAGGAGGGCTGCTGTTTCTTTTATTTCAAATATCGCTGAAGGGGTTTTAGAAAAAGAAGCTTAAAAGAAGTTTTGCATTATTATAATCGTTCTCAGGCGTCGCTTGAAGAAATTAAATGCCAAAGCATGTTAAGCTTTGATTTGAAGTATTGGGATGATAAGGTATTCACGATTATTGATGAACTATCTGTTGAATGTAGTAAAACATTGAGCGGATGGATTAAATCACAAAAACTACTTATTTAACACATGCTGATTGTTGATAGCTGATCAGCTGATAGCTAAAATGACGTTTTACATTTATATCTTTATTTTCATCATCGGCCTTATATTCGGTAGTTTTGCCGGACTGATAATCCATCGGCTCCGTACAAAACAAAAAGGTATTTGGTTTGGTAGATCAAAATGCCCTAAGTGCAAACATGAATTGGGAATAGCTGATCTAATTCCTCTTGTAGGGTATTTGATAAATGGACGAAAGTGCAGATATTGCAAGAAAAAGATCTCAGCTTTTTACCCGTTTATAGAACTTGTGATGGGGTGTATGTTTGTTTTAACAGCTTTGCTGGTAGGAATTCATACAATTGATTTATTGGCTTTCTATCTTTTAATAACCTTTGTGTTTGTAGTTCTAACCATTTATGATTTTTTGTATAAAGAAATACCGGATGAAGTTGTATTACCGGCTTTTTTCGTTAGTTTCTTGTTTTTAGGAATCAATGGTGTTCATTCATTTGCCAGTCTGGCAATTGGGGTAGGTATACCAGTCGCTTTTTTCTCAATTCTCTTCTTCGGCTCAAGGGGCAAATGGTTAGGCGGAGGTGATATCAGGATAGGGGCGTTAATGGGAGCCCTTCTTGGCTGGCCAAACATTTTAATCGGATTGTTTTTGGGATATTTACTGGGGGCTGTGTTTAGCCTGACAGGACTTGTGACAAAGCAGTTAACAAGAAAAAGCCAAATTCCTTTTGCTCCATTTTTATTGATCGGAGCTTATATCGCAATGTTTTGGGGCAAGGAAATTGTGAGTTGGTATTTGAATGTTTTGTAATTCCCAAATATGTTTGATTATATTTTTCTTACAGGATTAGTTGGATCATTAGTTCTTGTTACTGGTTCCGCGTGGCCAGAGGGTAAGGACTTTAAGTACCCTATAAAGTCGACAAAGAATTGGCTGTTTGCAATTGGTGCACTTATTCTGTTGGCTTATTCATTATTAAATTATTTTTTTGTTGGTGGAGCGGTTTTTTTCGTTTTTCTCCAGGCATTTGTAATTGTTGCCAGTATTATGATGATGTTAAATACCGAAGATAAAACCGATATGATTGTTATGTCAATAGCTGGTGTAGGTTTTATTATCTGGTCCCTTAAATTGTCTTTTGCGTTCAATACAATTATTTTTATTCTTGGATTAGTGGGGGTAGGATTGGGGTATGCATTCCAAATGGGCACCGTTCGCCGAGAACTAGCATTGGTGACAGGGAGTGTGCTTATCGCAATATTCAGCTATATGGTATCTAATTGGATCTTCTTTTGGTTAAATGTATTTTTTGCGATCTTCGCGGGATATTACGCAATACGACTGCTTAAAAAGGCTACCTAACTACAATTGACACACGTTGGCTAAAGCGCAATTTACCGTCCTCCAGTTCAATTTTAAGATAAAGTTCATAACGACCTGCCGGAGGTGAATCCCAGATAAATGTGTATGTTTGGGCACCACCGGATGCTGTTGTGATAGTTATTGAACGATTGTTGTCTTCTTTTTTAGCAAAGACTGTTAATTCTTTTAAATTACTTCTGTCTTCATCGGATAAATAGGCTTTTATAAGAACGGTGCCACCTTCGCTGAATGAGACATTTTTAGTTGGCTCAATAATGCGTGAATTACCACTTAAATTATTATCTGATTCTCCTGATTTTATTATTATATTATCCGT
>JAUXFE010000029.1 GCA_030620215.1 Candidatus Peregrinibacteria bacterium | reverse complement strand
TGGTCTAAGTCACTTGAATCAGCTATTACTTCAATTATTAGAGGGTATAATAAAAAGCGAAAATTATTGAAGAAAGAGAAAGCGCATCTAATAGATATAATCAAACGAGATAATCTTTCTAATACTATGTGGACAATTAATGAATGGAAAAATGGCAAAGATAAATATAATAATCTAAAAATGATTGGTATGAGATGTCTTGAGGGATACAAATTTATGGAAAAATATACAGAGGAATTTCAAAAATTGATGAAAAAATTATAAAGTTCTAAAACTGTCCCGTCCGTTCCGCCATTAAAAAACCAAGAGACATCTCATGTTGAGGTGTTTTTTTGCAAACTACTTTTTTGCCTTCTCTTCCTTTTGCTTCTTTCTTAACCTCCCCAAATGAGCAAAATATCTCTTTCTCGATTTATCATATTCAACCCATTGCTCATCAATATCTTCTTCACCTTCGTGCTTAAAATAAAAGATCTCGACCATCGTCGCTCTCGAACAGCTTCTCGAAGTAAGCCCTTGCGGGGTGTTCCCTTTTGAAGGTGAAAGTGTCGAGGTCGATGATCTCGAAACCCTCTTCTATCGCCCTGCCAATAGCGCGCACATCCGACTCGTCGGCGTTAGCGAAGCAGGAGATGAGATCCTTGCCCACATCGGGGTCCAGGATGACACAGCAGCTCATGATAGCCGCCAGGTCGTTAGGTTCGATCATGGAAGGATCGAAATCCATCATGGTCTCAACCCACTTCTTGGCCAACTCGGGCCGTGCATCCGTAACCTCACCATAGGTGATGCAATAGTACGAACCCAGCGAGCCCTTGAATTCCCGCCCCAGTAGATTTAGGTACTTCATAGTTTTTTCTCCTACGCTCAGTTATCCGAGCGCGTTGCTAGCCCTTAGCAATCACTGCTAAAAGCAGATCGCCGTTAGTTGCACCATTTTTACCGGAAACACCGCACCCCTTGACTCGAGCAATCACGAAATCCAAGGTTGACGGCGGTACCGTTACTAATACCTCCTTGCCATCATTTTCACAAGTAAGTGTAGTACCGCGAATAAAATCTTCACGTGGTATAAACACTTTACGAAAGACATCCTCCCCCAGAGCAGGTTCTGCCGGTGCCTTAGGTAGGAAACGATCGATAACCTCAAGACCGGTTTCGGTTTCAAAGAATAACTCAGCAACCGATTCCGGCGGGCTTACCTTACGATCATAACGCTTCCGAAGATCGGCATCGTTAAGAACGACATACGCTTCCTGCGCTGTCCTAAAACGAACGACATTATCGGGGTCATTCTTGTGTAAGTCGGGGTGTGTCTCTCTTAAAATTCTCATGAATGCATGCCTTATTTCTTCTGGAGTGGTTGAAATGTCCACTCTTAGGACTTCATAGTGGTTCATTTAACCACCTCCTTTCTTTCATTCGTTGATCGTTGATTTTAAAGAACCAAGCGCCAGAACTCTACCATTTTCATATAATTTTGTCAATGACCTTTATAGAAAAATAAAGAGTAAAAAAATACTTGACAAATCCCAATTAGTCATTTATAATCACCACAAAGCTACCAACCAACATATTGCCCACCCGACTATTTTATAATTAGGTGGGTTTTATGTATTACAATTGACAATTAACATGTGACATTTGACTAATATTTTTTGTTAACCTTTTACTCTATGAAAAAATTTAGATTTAGACAATTTCAAGTTTATAAAGATTTACGATCATTTCGGATTAAAATAAAAAATTTAAGCAAAAAATTCCTTCCAAAAGAAGAACAATTTTGCTTAACTCAACAACTATGGAGAGCAATGGATTCAACTCTGCTTAACATTGCCGAAGGAACAGATAGGGGGAGTGACAAAGATTTCGCACGGTATCTAAATCAATCACACACATCATTAAATGAGGTTGTAGCCTGTTTGGACTTGGCATTAGATAGTAAATATATCACATACATAACACATAAGGACTGTCTAAAGGACGCTGAATACATAGCCAATCAACTTACAGCATTTCGTAAAAATTTATTAAAATCTCCAACTAAATAGTCAAAAGTTAGTCAAATGTCACATGTCACATGTCAAATGTTAAGAACACATGTTAAGTAACACATTTTAACAATTATCATGAATAACAAGAAAAAAGCACTACAAGCAGCTTTAATAAACTTAATTGCAGTAAATCAATTAATGATACGGCTAATCCGCACTATTGATTCAATTTTAAATGAAGACGAATAGGTTGTCGTTCTCATTAATACGGGCGGAAACCTTTTGAAGTTGCCAGTTTTCCGTCCGTATTTGTGAGGTCGATTATTAAAATAGCTTTCCTAAGTCTTCTTTCATAGCAAGTGCCGCATCACGGGCAGCCTCAGCATAAGCTTCTTCAGATTTGCCTTGCTTTTCATATGCAAAAATAATCCCGCGAGATGAGTTAACAATCGCACCGGTACCATTTTTATGGAAACAGGGTTTTGTATCCTCCGCTCCCCCGCCTTGCGCACCATAACCGGGTACAAGGAAAATCTGATTTGGCATTAAGTTGCGAAGCACACGGGCTTCTTCGGGATAAGTCGCGCCAACAACAGCACCAACTGAGGAGAATCCGCTATCACCGATTAAATCCCGACCCCATCCCTCAACAAGAGTAGCAACATGCTCATCCATTAAATGATCACCCAAAGCTTGCCCCTGAATTTCATCAGCAGATGGATTAGAAGTTCGAACAAGAACAAAGATACCCTTCCCCTCCTTCTCACAAATTGATGTAAAAGGAGTTATGCCGTCAGACCCAAGATACGGAGTGACAGTCAAAGCATCAACATTAATTGATGGAATTGGTTCACCAAAAAGATCTACTTTACCCAAATGACCCTCAGCATATGCTTTCGCAGTTGAACCAATATCATTACGCTTAGCGTCACCTATTACAATCATCCCCTTCTCCTGTGCATAACGAACGGTATCTTGATAAGCTTTCAAACCTTCATGTCCATAACATTCATAAAAAGCGATTTGGGGTTTTACAGCTGGAACAATATCAGAAATTGCATCGATTATTCCTTTGTTAAATTCCAAAATTGTGGCACCGGCAGCTTCAAAAGTTTCCCCAAATTCATTTATAGCTTCATCTTTAATAAACTGAGGGATTTGGTTTAAGCGGGGGTCAAGCCCGACAACAGTTGGATTATTTAAATTACTAATTTTATTTGTAAGCCTGTCAGCAAAATGGGCCATATTTAATTTTTTATTAATTTTTAAATTGTCAATGCATCGTTTAGTTGTTTCGTTGTGTCGTTGTATCGCCCGCCTGAATGAGCTTTAGCTCGGGCAGATTGTGTCGTTGTATCGTTTTTAAAAAATGTTTCGGATTCTTTGATTTTTAAACGTACATCGTGAGTCGAATTCTTAGCTTTTTCGTTATAAGGTTCAATAGTTAATATTTTTTCATAACTAAAAAGTGCGTTATCAAAATCTTCATCTGATTTACACGCATTCGCAAGTAAAAATAAATATTCCACCTCTCTTGGTTTCAGTTCTGCAGCTCGCTTATAACATTCTCCGGCAAGCGAATATCGCATCAGCAATTGATAAAGATTTCCTAATGCAAGCAGTTTCTTATCATCTTTTTCATCAAGCTCAACAGCTCTGGCATAAGCCTGAATAGCCTCTTTATATCGTTTCTTATTCGTCAAAATTTTCCCTAAATTTTCATATATATTAGAATTTTCCGGATCCATTTCGAGTAAACGACGATAAAGAGTTTCTGCCTTTCTATGCTCTCCGCTTTCCATATAAACTCTGGCGAGCTTTAACGATACAAATAATTCATCTTTAGCAAGTGATATAGCCTGAATAAGGGATTGTTTTGCATTCTTCCATTGTTTTTTTGCCATAGCAAGATCTGCTTTCCGCATTTCTTCTTTATAACGAACAAAATCAAATTTTTTGGACTTCTGCTCTTCGGCCAATTCATCTTTGAAACGCTTTTTACTTTCGGTATGCTCTTGTTTTCTATATTCCTTAACTTTTGATGCAACTTCTTCTTTAAATTGTTTTTTCTCATGGCGATTAAAAATTATATTACGCCGAAAAACTATAATAATAATGGCCAGCAATGCTAATAAAAATAAATAGAGTTCTAACATTATCCAATTACAAAATTGAAAATTACAAGATTACAAAATTAATGTGATTTTCACACAACGTTACGCTATTTATATAAATAATTTTGTAATTTTATAATAGCGCAGCGTTTGTAATTTTGTAATAAATGTTTATTTTTATTTTTCAGTTTGAAGAAAGAAATTCTCCAAAGCTAATTTTTTGTTCGTATTTCTATCAATAAGATAACGTGTTTTTTCCAAAGATTCAAATAGATTGGTGATATCTTCTAATGTATAACGTGATTTTAAAGGATGATCTGCCTGAGCAATGTACTCATAAAGCAATTTTCTTAAATATCTGGAAAAGGCATCAAAGAAAACTTCTAACCGTTCAGGCTCTTTATCCAGATTCTCAACAAACATAAATTTTTGCGAAAGATCATTCTTTTTTAGAAAGAATTCGATTTGATTATATAAATTTCTTTGTTCACTAAGTACAATTGGAGTCTTCATTAAATTAATAGCCAAACCCGGCCTTCCCTGTGCAATTTGAATAATTTCTTCTATATCCACATTTTCACCAAACTGCTGTTTTAATGAGCTCTTTAAAACCGAATCTTCAATATTAAAAAGAAAATATCTTCTAACGCGAGATTTAATTGTAGGTAAAACCTGATTAGGCCGAGTAGAAGTCATTATAAAAATAGTTTTCCCTGGCGGTTCTTCGAGCGTTTTCAAAAAAGAATTTTGAGCTTCTACTGGCATACGTTCAATATTTTCAATAAGAACAATTCTCAAACGCCCCTGAGAGGTAAGATTCGTCTTGTGAATTAAATCCCTGACATCATCGATTTTAATCGTTTCTCCCCTGTCCACCATTGTAATAATGTCGGGGTGATTACCTTTTTCGATTAACTTACAATCTTTGCATGTATGGCAATAATTATTTGGACATTGCAAAATATTGGCAAAAACCCGGGTAATACGAAATTTACCAACATCTTTCGGACCTGAAAAAAGATATGCATGAGCAATATTACCATTCGATATTTCCTGTTCTAATTGCTCAAGCTGTTTTGTGTGTCCAATGATGTCCCATTTATACAACATATGACTCAATGACTTTAATCTGAGGTCATTATTATACATGAAAAGAAACTATCAGCAATCAGCTATCAGCTGATCAGTAACTGATTCGCTGATAGCTGATTGCTGATAGCTGATAGTTAAAATAACTTGTATTTAATTGAATTTTTCACTAAAATAACTGGGCGCCGCGGTGGTGAAATTGGTATACACGAGAGACTTAAAATCTCTTTCCTTCGGGAGTGTGGGTTCGAGTCCCACCCGCGGCACCATAAGAGAATACATAATAAACCCGCGGTGGGACGAGAAGCCTGTCCCGAGCGGAGCCTGCGGAGTCGAGGGAAGGACCTCCCCAGGCACCATTAAAATTAATCTCACGTTTGTGTTTGCGAAAAACGTATCGGCATCGTATGCGTCTAACGTTTGTAAATCAGTCACAAGACGCAAGACGTAACCGTAAGACGATACGCCTATCGCTACCGCAAACGATTAACGAATAAAATCTATGGAAAAATTAATGAAAAAACCTGTAAAGGAATTTATGACTAAAAATGTCATTGCGGTTAAGGAAAACGACACCATTAAAAACCTGTTCAAATTAATGGATGAGCATGTTATACTTGGCGTCCCTGTAATAAATGACGAGAGTCAGGTTATAGGAATAGTAACAGAAAGTGACCTTATTAATCATTTCACAACCCTAAAAACACCTCGTGGGGTAAATTTATTAGGAAGTATGGTTTACCTCGAGGATCTTAATGAGTTCAATGAAAAGCTAAAAGATCATTGTGCGGAAATCGTTAAAGATTTAATGACGGATGAGGTGATAACAATTGATTCGGATGCCAATCTGCTCGACGCGATCAATTTAATGTCAAAACACGATATCACTCGCCTGCCAGTTACTGATAAAGATAATAAATTACTTGGTATTATCGCCCGTACAGATATCGTTCATCAGATTGCAAAATTAAAAAGACCATAATTCATAATTATCCCCAAAGGGGAGACTTAGTCTTAATTCATAATTTTTAATTAAAGAAATGGAACAAACTATACTAGACGTAACACAAGGAGTTTACGCATCTGCAAAAGAAGCGCGCCAAGCAAGTCGTGTACCTATGATTTATTACGGAAAAGGTGTTAAACCGGCAAATTTTTCAGCTGATTATCAGGATTTTCGTCGCATATATGAAAAAGCTGGAAAAAGTACAATTATTACAATAGTTAATGAAAAAAAAGAGGAATTCCCTGTTTTAGTTCAGGAAATTCAATATCATCCAGTTAGCGATAATATAATTCATGTAGACCTAATGGCTGTTGATTTGAATAAAGCAATCACAACGGAAGTACCTTTGGTATTTACAGGCATTTCATCTGCTGTAAAAGAAGAAGGAGGTATTTTGGTCACAAGTAAAGACAGAGTTTCTGTTGAATGTTTACCAAAAGATTTAATCCATAGTATTGAAGTTGATATAAGCCCTCTTATTGACTTTAATACATCAATAACTGTTGGAGATATTAAGGTTCCTGATACTATCAGAATTCTCGATGCAGAAGACATAAACGTTGCAACCGTTTCAGCTCCAAGAGTTGAAGAAGAGCCAGAAATTCCTACCGAGGCCGCTGAAGGTGAAGAAGGTGAGGAAGGTGAAGAAAAGAAAGAAGGCGAGGAAGGTGAAGAAAAGAAAGAAGGCGAGGAAGGTGAAGAAAAGAAAGAAGGTGAAAAGAAAGAATGAGGTGAATAATCCGATAGAATTATGCAACTTTCCGAATTTGATTACAATCTTCCCAAAGAATTTATTGCCCAACGCCCACTTGAAGAGCGTGATCAATCCAAACTGATGGTACTGAATCGAGAAAACCAATCGATTAAACATCATCAGTTTTTTGAGTTACCGGAATTGCTTGATGCAAATTCCGTACTTGTGTTAAACGAATCAAAAGTAATTCCTGCGCGATTAAAATTTAAGATAGGGAATGGAAATGCGGAGATACTGTTAATCAAACCAGTTACGGACGACACTTGGGAGTGCATGGTTAGACCCGGACACAAATTCGATCCAAAAACAGAAGCTCAAATCGATACGGAATGCAGTTTCCACATAAAAGGTATAACCCCACACGGACTACGCACGATTAAATTTGAGTGTGATGACTTTAATTCATACATAAAAAAACATGGTCACACTCCTACTCCGCCTTACATTAAGGAAGAAGTAAAAGACTCCGAAAAATATCAAACTGTTTACGCAAAGAATGAGGGATCTGTCGCCGCTCCCACAGCTGGCTTCCATTTTACAGACAAAGTATTTAATGAATTAAAGGCTAAAGGAATTCAAACTGAGTTTATTACACTGCATGTAGGCATGGGCACATTCCAGCCAGTTAAAACAGATGAAATTACCGAGCACAAAATGCATAGTGAGTGGTTCGAATTGCCAAAAGATACTGCGGACAGGTTGAATCAGGCAAAAAAAGAAGGAAAAAAGATAGTAGCTGTCGGCACAACATCCGTCCGAGTACTCGAATCTTGTGCAGAAAGCGACAATAGCCATTGTCGCCTTTCGGCACAATCCGGAGAGACGAATATAT
>JAUXFE010000004.1 GCA_030620215.1 Candidatus Peregrinibacteria bacterium | reverse complement strand
GCAGTTAAAGATATAATCAAACCTATACCCGCGTAAGTAATGGTTTTTCTGGCAGCATCCTGCTTTTCAGTTGCCCCATAAGCGGTCATATATCTGTAACCACCGATAATTAAAACGATTACGGAAAGTACAATTGCCAATCTGATAGCATAATCAATTACAAATGGAATAACTCTTGCGAAAATTATACTCCCCTCTATATTATCTGCCTTAAAACTACCTCCCGGTAAAACTTCACTGCCAACAGGCGGAGAAATAATACTCTCATCATCCCAAACAGAAGCGGAAACTTGCTGACTTCCAAAAAATAATATTACAATTGTTAACAATGAAAAAAATATCAATTGAAAATTTTTGTGTTGTTTTATTATTTTGTTGTTAAAATGCAAAGAATGTTGGATTAATTGTATAAAGTATTACTGATGCTAAAAACCACAATGCCATACCGATAAGGGATTTTATTATCATAGTTTTACCTTTCTCAAATTGTTCCTGGTTACCGGCGGAAGTAGTCATTGTAATACCACCGATAATGGATATTAAAACTACAAACCCCACGATAATACCCGACATAAATTTATAAATCAGACCCAGATAACTGTAAAAAAGTCCAAGTCCTGCCTGATATTCCTTGCCAGCTTCATAGGTTAAAAGCGCCTGCACAGGCCCTCTCTGTAAAGCATTAGCTAAAGAAATTCCGTTTACAACAACACTGCCAATATTTCCACCTGGGATTGATTCACCATGCCATAAGCTGTAAGCACAGACCTGTTGCACTGGATCTCCCGGTTTTTCACCACATGTAATTTTATATAAATCATATCCAGGCTCACCACCGATAGGCTCTTCTAAAAAAAGACAGTTAATTGGAGTTACACATAGGTTATCAGTACATTTAGAACCACATTTTGCAGGGGTGGTTGCACAAGGGGGAAACCCCTTATAGGCATCACTGGTTCCATCTTCAATACCCTGACATATACCTTTAAAAGTAGTGGATTGAACACCATCGGCAAAAACCGTACTGATCATAAAATTAGCCGTAAATAAAACAACAATGATTAATCCTGTTAATTTTCTAAATTTTTTAAGCATAAATACTTCTGATTAATAATTGGACGGCATTGACCATAATATAAGATCCTAATGCAAACGCCAGACCGATAAGTGAATATTTTATGTAGTTTTTGCCTTGTTGGGATTGCGTTTCACTACCCGCAGAAGAAAGAACCAGAAAACCACCATAACTCATCATAAGAACAGCTAGACCACCGATTGTAGCAGCCATAACATTTACGATCCGCTCAAAAATATAATTAATCCCCTGTCTGATCCAGCTTTGACGAGTACTGCTGGCAATTTTCTCGTGGGTAATAGTACTTAAATCAAACATAAAATCAGGATCATCCAAACTTTCCCCCGGAGGGGTTTGAGCCTGAACTTCGTTTACCGGCATTACACCCATAAGTTCCGGCAATGCAACACTGCCTAAAAGAAATGAAAATGTGAGAATTAAGATTAATAGGATTCTTTTGATCATTTTTGTTTTAATTTAATCTCTATATTATAGCAAAAAATGGCCTAAAACACAAGGATTAAGGACTAAGCCTTAAGGATTCAGCTAAAAATCAGACTTAAGACTGCTTAATCCTTAATCCTTACTTCTTAATCCTTCCAGAAAATTAATCCTGCTCTATTTTATCCTTTTCTTTAACTCCTTTAATCTCAACTTTCACATCAGAACTCATATCATCAAAAGACTTTGGCTTATCTATAACCGGAATATCCGCATCTACTTTTGATTTACCGTCACTTATTTTAATAACGTCTTTATCTATCTTTCCATATTCCTTACCGGCATTGTTATAAGCATTAACAGTGGTAGATAAATGATTACCGACCTTATTAATATGATCCTGAAAAGCATTTAAATGCCTGCCTAGATCCCCTACTCTCTTTTGGATCTCAACCGCTTGCTTCTCAATCGTCAACGCTTTAAGAGCCTGCATTACAGTTTGGAGATAAGCGTAAAAAGTCATCGGAGAAACCATAATCACATGCTTTTTAAATGCATATTCAACCAGATCATGTGAATTTACATCCAAAGTACCGATTTTCTGATTTAACAGGTTATAAAACACGCCGTCAGCTGGAATAAACATAAAAGCAAATTCAGTAGTCCCCTCTTTTGGACGCACATATTTACTCGTTTCATCGATTCTCTTTTTCAGGTCGGATTTAAATTCTTTTTCAATCAGAATTCGCTCATTTTCATCCTTCACTTCCATCATTGCATTGTAGTTTTCAAGGCTGAATTTAGCATCAATTGGGATAATGTTGTCGCGAACAAAAATAACAGCATCAACAGTTTCACCATTTTCAAATGAATACTGCATTTTAAAATGATCCGGTGGAAGCTGTTGTGAAAGAAGATTTTCTAAAAAGAATTCACCAAGAATACCACGCTGTTTTGGGTTTTTAAGGATGTTTTCAAGGCTTTTCATCTGCTCCGCAAAACCGACGACCTGCTTATTGGTTTCATCAAGTTTCGTCAATTTCTCAGTTACACCTTTTACATTATCGGTAACATCTTTAATTATCTTCTGACTTGCTGCGAATTGCTTTTGGAGAGACTCGGATAAAATCTGCGAAGACTTATTCATCTGCTCATTAATGGTCTTATCCTGAGTCTTCATTCCTCTCTGCAATTCAAATAACTGCTCCTGAAGCATTTTAAAAGATTGGTCGTCTTTTGGTGCCTTCATGCCCTCATATATCTTATAACCAAGCACTAAAACTGCACCGATTCCGATGAGGATGAAGATTGAAAGAATATTCATATTTGTTTTGTTAACGTAGGTGTAATCTTATCGATTATTGGGGGGAAAGTAAACGAATAAAAACAACAAAAATCCCGAAGGCGGGATTCGCGAATCCCGCCTTCGGTTTAATTTATATATTTCATAATTCCACCTTATCTAATCCTCCACTTCATCAAAAAAATCTTCTCCTCCCTCTTCATTAGCTAAGCGACTTCTGATTAATCTCACTTCTGCAACGGATTCAAGAAATCCATTCACTACTTCTTGATTATTAGTATCAACACCCATCTCTTCTAGTAAAAAAGTAGCAGACCTAATAGTTTCATTAGATAATTCCATAAATATAATTTTTTATTAAATAACAAGAAATAATTTTATCACAATTCCGCCTTATCACAAATCTTTCTGTACGGACAGAATGAACAATGGAATTTGGATGGTGTTGGAGCGAAGTCGGACTGATTTATTTCATCCGCAATACCAATGATCTTCTCCTTCATCTTTTCAAGCTTCCCGCTATTCGGCTCTGTACTAACCCGCAAATCCTCATCCAAAAAATACAACGTCAATTTGCTGGCTGGCTGAGAAAAACAATCATTTACAGCCATCGCATAAATCATTAACTGCTGGTCTTTATCCACATCTTTCTGTGACTTTGATTTACCGGATTTATAATCGATAACTTCCAAAGTTCCATCTTCCAATTTATCCGCACGGTCAATACGACCGGAAATAGTATATTTACCCAGCTTTAACTTAAAACCTTTTTCCAAAAACTCAATTCGGCTCACCTCATCTTTAAAATGCTCATGGAATTTTTCCAGTATCTCCCCTCCCCTTTTCTTAAGGCTATCGTGATGATCTTTGGAATCAAAACCATAAGGAATCCATTTATCTTCGTAGATATCTAAAAGTCGTTTAATCGATAAATCCTCTTTATAATCTTCAAACAGACTTGCCTGTTTGGATTGCGTTACGAGCTTGTAGAATTCATTAAGAGTGTTGTGAAGTGACGACCCAAAACTAGCCGCTCCGCTCATTTCCTGAGGAATTTTCAGGATATTTGCATATTCATACTGCCTTGGGCATCTTTCAAATGTATTAAGGGCAGAATGAGAGAATCTGGTTATCTCAGGACGATCGGTATCCCGAAGGCGCGATTGGCCGATCGCGCCTTCGGGATCGGTTGTTGGTTTCAAAAACCTCTCCACCCCCTCAACCGTTTTCTCAACCTGCACCACATTCACATCATCAATAACTTCATCAATAAATCGTGATCTCTTTTTAGCCCGTGGGTTTGCTGCATTACTGGAGCTGTAAAAATCTGAATGCATCAAATGAAGTTTCTCTTTTGCCCTGGTACAAGCCACATAAAACAATCGCCTTTCCTCTTCAATATGAAAATCCCCTTCCGTTAAAATCTCAGAAACTAATTCATTTGGAACAGGAATAACATCTTTACGGTTCATAGTCGGGAATCTGAGATTCACCATACTTGTAATAAATACTGTATTAAATTCCAATCCTTTAGCGCCGTGAACTGTTGTTATTTGAATCCCATCAACACCTTCCACATCAAACTTAGCAGCTGGATTCTCCCCTGCTTCCTCGGCTAAATCCAGATAGTTAATAAAGTCGATTGTGGTAATTTCATCATTACTTCTTTCAAATTCATTGATCTTCCCAAAAAAGGTGGCGATATTGGTAATCTTTTCCTCAGCTTCAATAGTCCCCTTTTTAAGTAACAATTCATATAGCTCAGTAAGTTTGGTGAATTCAAACAGCGTTTCACCAACCGTATGAGTTTTAGAAAAATCAATGATCTTACTTAAAACACTAGCCAGATTACTGCACTCAGCAGATTTCTTAATTTGACTCCAAATCGTCTGGTTTAGCTTTTTGGAACCAGCGATCAGCTCCGCAATGGTTTCCATTTTAATATCAAAAATCTCCATTCTAAGAACCCGGAAAAAACTAATGTCATCAGTTGGATTCGCGACAACTCGAAGCAGGGCAATTAAATCTTTAACTTCATCTTTGTTATACAAACCTCTCTCGGACCAGAATTGATATGGAATATTTTCCCTTTTAAACGCATCAATAAATGGCTTAGCGTAGCTATTTGCACGACATAATATGGCAATCTCCGAAAGTGGCACCTCTGCTTTCTTTATTTCCTCGATCACATATTCAACTTCCTGTTCAATCGTAGAAGAGTGCACCAGATGAATCGAATCATCTTCGCCCGGGCGCTGTGCATGAATTCTTTTATTTACCTTGGATTTTATCTCCAATCTATCCGGATTATTGTGTTGGATACTGGTATACGCAAAATCCAGGATCTTTTGATTACTGCGGTAATTCTCGACTAATACGACATTCTTTAAATCAGGATATTTCTCCTCGAATTGTAGGATATTAGAAATAGCCGCACCACGGAATTTGTAAATTGATTGATCGTCATCCCCCACTACCATAATATTTTTATATCTGCCCGCCAACTTATCCACAATATGGTTCTGGGCAATATTTGTATCCTGATATTCATCTACCAATATATAACGATATTGTTCTTGCAGATGAGCCAGAATATTAGGACGTTTATTTAATAATTCAATAACTTTAAATTGAAGATCGGAAAAATCCAAATAGGAACTTTCCATCAGCAACTCCTGATATTTCTTGTAGGCATTAGCAAGTTCAACCAGACGTTCAGCCTCCAATTTTTCATCCTCCTGAGATGCAGTATTCTTCGTCTCTACAGCGAATGACAAATAATCAGAGGGAGATATTACTTCCTCTTTAATACGGCTAAAATGGCTTATTAAAGCATCTATAAAACGTGTCGGATTCCCATGCGGTCTATAATAATCCAGATCAAAGTCATAAAGATGTTCCCTTATAAATTTCCATTGATTAACGCCTTCCAAAATCTTAAAACCGGGGCTGATTCCAATATCTATTCCAAATTGTCTAAGTAGCTTTTCACAAAAGGAATGAAATGTGCTGATTTGAATGGTCTCATAGCCAATTGGCATAAGTGTATCCAATCTTTCCTCCATCTCTCCAGCTGCTTTATCGGTAAAAGTAAGTGCAAGAATTTGATTATTATCACACCACTTCTGTTCTAAAATATAAGCAATTCGCTCAGTAATAACACGTGTTTTACCCGTCCCGGCACCCGCTATTACAAGTATCGGACCGTCTTTGTGTTCGACTGCTTCCTGTTGTTGTTTATTTAGCTCGCTCAATATTTATTACAAGATTACAAAATTTAAAATTACAAAGACATTTTATTACAAAATTACAATCTGTCCAAGACAGAACAAAATTACTCATGGTAATTGGTGAATATAAAAATCAACAATTCCTCCGAAGGCGCGGATTATAATCCGCGCCTTCGGGATGGGGTTGTTTGATTACAGCAAAACCAATCACAAATTAATTTTGTTATTTTCAATTTTGTAATAATACTACTTCTTAGCAGCCTTCTTTTTAGCAGGAGTTTTTTTAGCGGCAGCTTTCTTTTTAGGTTTCTTATCTTTTTCTTCTTTCTTTTCCTCTTTTACTTCCTCTTTCTCTTCTCCGCCAGAGGAGGATCCGCCTTTGGCGGAAACTTTTTCTTCTTTCACCCCTTCCTCTGCTTTTTCTTCTTTAGGTTCTTCTTTTACCTCATCATCTACTTTCTCTTCCTTTTCCTTCTTATCCGCCTTGTCAGATGCCTTAGGCTTAGCTTTTCCTCCAGAGGAGGATCCACCTTTGGTGGAAGGTTTCTCTTCTACTGTTTTTTCTTCTACTTCCTTCTTCGCTTCAGCCTTAGCTACTACCTTCTTCTTTTTTTCAGGAGCTTCAACAACTTTAAGGCTTAAACCAATACGATGTTCATCTCGATCTATATTGATAACTTCAGCCTCGACTTCTTCACCAACGGAAAGGAAATCAGCAGGATCTTCAACTTTTTGGCTGGAAATTTCTGAAAGATGGATCAAACCATTGATATCATCTTCAAGTTGTACAAAAGCACCAAATTGTGAAAAGCGGTTAATAACACCTTTTACCCTTGAACCAATTGGATATTTAGCCTCGATTTCAGACCATGGATCAGGTACGAGACGTTTGATACTGAGTGAGAGTTTGTCGCCTTCAATACCGATGATTTCAACATCAACAGGATCGCCGACTTTGGCATATTGATGAGGATTGCTAACATGCCCCCATGCGATTTCGGAAATATGGACAAGACCTTCCAGACCATCAAAAGTTACAAAAATACCGAACTTAACAACACCGCTTACTTTACCGGAAACTTTAGTGCCGATTTTCAATCCGCCAAGTGATTTCTTTGCATCGGTTTCTGCGGCTGCCTTTTCAGAAAGAATCATTTTACCGGTAGAGCGATCTAAATTGATAATTTTTACGCCCATTTTTAAACCGATAAGCTTTTGAAGCCTGACTAAAATTTCAGATGCATTTGCATCCTCAACACGTGGATAGTGAATAGGTGCAAGCTGTGAAACGGGAATAAAACCCTTAATACCATCGACATCTATTAGTAAACCACCTTTATTAGCCTCATTAATAGAAACATCAATAAGTTCACCATCTTTATAAGCCTTCTCAAATTTATCCCATGTAGTCGCCTGAGAAGCCTTTTTAAGGGAAAGAACGACCATTCCATCCTCATTTTCCTCCTCAATAACAACGGTTTTTACAATATCACCCTCTTTTAGATCTTTAATGGTACCAATGCTATCAGAGGTCTCGCGACCGGAAGCCATACCAACGGCAACACCATTTAAATCAACAACAAGGCGATTTTTAGAAACACTTACAACGGTTCCTTCTATAACACTACCGAGCTGGGGTTTCTCAAACCCCTCACCATCGCCCAGTAAGTCTTCCATTGATAGTTTTTCGTCAATAATTTTAAACATACGCAAAAATTTAGCAGATATACACCTTCGCTTAAATATTTTAATCAGAGTATTATGCTCCGTAGCTTTTATTATTTAGCATTGTAAAACCAAATAATAATTTAAGCTTCGGTGCATTATCTTATTTAAAGCGTAGGAGTATAAGTTAGTTTTAATAGTGCAACGAGACCTTTTCCTCTGCTGGAGGCGAAAATCTCTAGTTGCGGAAGAAGTTTACTCTTTTTCGTTTATAACGTCAAATACTTTTTTACATGGTATTTTCCAATGGACGATCTTCCAGTAAGCGACGAATTGTATCCTTACCTTTTTCGTTAGCGTCTCTAACAGAAATGATATGATCTGAAATAAGAAGTGTCATGTTATCAGTATCTCGGCCAATAACACGAAAGTTGCCAGCTTCATGATGATTACAGGTTTCAACAGTAGGTTCTCTATTGATTTCAGCATTCATAAATTTGATAAGTGAAAAAATATTGAGGGTAATATTATCCCAAAGATTAGATAAAATCAAACTCTAATTAATCCCACCACTCTCCACCGCATAAACCACCTTCTCCACATCTAACCCATCCAAAAACTCTTTATGAGTTGTAGTAATCAAGGTTTGGGTGCCTTTAATAGCTTTGAATAAATATTTCTGTCGCACCTCATCCAGCTCCGAAAACACATCATCTAATAACAAGACTGGCTTCTCTCCAGTCTTTTTTTCAATTAGCTGGATTTCCGCAAACTTAAGGGCTAAAACAAGGCTCCTCCACTCCCCTCTTGATGCAAAATAAACCATATCATGACCGTTTATTGTAAATTGAAGATCATCGCGATGTGGGCCAAGCTGGGTTGAGCCAGTGGCAATATCACGGCTGATTTCTTCAGTTATTTTTAAGAGCAAATCCTGCTTATCTTTTGCTTCACCTATATTAGACTGGTAAACTATCCCTAAATCATCTTCTGTTTGAGAAATGGACTTGTAAAGGTCTTTTAATAAAGTCTGTAGCTGGACGATTAAATCCGCTCTTTTTTGAGTTATGGATAAGCCGAACTCTGCTATCTGATTATCCCAGAACTCAAGTTCATCCTTTTTAGACTCCCCTTCTCTGATCTTCTTTAGCAAAGCATTGCGGTTACGAATAGTCTCTTGATATTTCATCAGATTATTCAGATATTCGTGGTCTAATTGAGAGAGTAAAACGTCCAGATACCGACGCCTTAAACGGGGTGCAAAAGCCATTTCAGATAAATCATCCGGTGAAAAGAAAACTGCTTTAAGCAAGCCTATAAAATCTGAGGCACTCCTTTTTACCCCATTTACTTTCAGTACTTTTTGAGCCGGCTCTCGGACGACGATCACCTCTAATATTTTTGGATCCTCTTTTTCAATCGAACATTCAATACTGCAAAAATCCTGATCAAAATCAATTAAATCCAAATTAGTCCGTGTGCGAAAAGATTTGGAAAGCGCGCATATATAAATCGCCTCAAGTAGATTTGTTTTTCCATGCCCATTTGCCCCAACAAAGGCAAAAACAGACTTTTCTTTGTCTAATTTCAGCTCTAATGGCTTAAGGTTGCGGAACCCTTTGATTTTTATGTGACTGATTCGCATATTAATCCGAATTGTTTACGTATAGTTCACGAATAGTTTCAACAATACGTTAACAATACGTTAACATTCCGTAAACTATTCGGTATATCGATTGCTTTTTCGGCAATTATTTGCTATAATAATAAGATTTATTGAACAAAATAAAAAGTAAAAAATGCCGAAAAGAAAATTGGTGAAATTCATCATTCACAAAATAGGCAAAATCAGGAAAAGTAAATTTCGAGAAAAAAGAATGAAAAGTCTGTTTTTTACTTCTGAAACAATTCGCTATTTTAAATACGCTGGCATCGCTGTAGTTACAATAGCTTTAATGGCTTTTGTTTACTTTCACGAACAAACGGGTGTTTGGTTTAAGGCAAGTATACTGGAGGTACCTCAACCATTTAACGGAACCTCAATGCCTGTAGGCAAGGTACCGGATTGGACTAATTGGAGTGGTGATAATCACACGACCACATACGCAGAAGTTGATAAGTTTGTTAATCTGCCGAATTACGATTTAACTAAAATGGCATTCCCAAATGACAATTTAATTTGGGGAAATACAGATCACGACATAATCAGAAACACAAAAATAACCTACCCTGTTGTTTACATGGGTAACTATCAATTGGATCATAAAGAATATTCAGGAAGTCATCCGGCTGTTGATATCAAAATGCCGGTCGGCACACCTCTTCATGCTATAGCAAACGGTAAAGTGGTTAAAACTTCGATGGGAGAAACAGGCTTTGGTCATCATGTCGTAATTCAGCATCCGAATGCACCTGATCCAGACGGCGGAACCACAACCCTTTATTCATGTTATGTACACATGGATAAGGTAGATGTTGCAGAAGGGCAGAACGTATTAAAAGGTGATGTTATAGGGACAAGTGGAAATACGGGAACTTCAACAACACCTCACTTACATTTCCAAATAGATCGTGATTCAGCTCCATGGCATCCATATTGGCCTTTTTCATGGAGTGATTCACAGTCGGCAGGACTTAGCTTCTTTGAAGCTGTAAATGCCGGATTAGGCGAAGAAAATGCCATAACTCATACAATTAACCCTATTAATTATGTCACAAAATACCTTGGTGCTTATAGCCTGGCCAGCACTGATAGTGGCGGTATCGACAATACTCCAGATAACAGTGATAACAGCACTGATAATCAAGATACGGAAAGTACTGATGGTGAAGAAGACACGTCGGGAGGCGACGAAGATCTTCCAGTCGACGTAATAGATGATCCAATAGATGATGGATCTCAAATCGATACTTCTCTATTTACATTTAATCTTAGTGGAGAATCCACAAGTTTATTGAATAATGGAGTAACGATTACAGCCATTGATAAATCAAATCAAATATCACAACTTGATGATAACGATGAAATACGTGTCGAGTTAAGTGGTGTAGGGAGATTAATTAAAAAAATATTCAAAAAATCTGACTTCAATAACAATGCAATTAAGATATCTGTAAATAGTTCGGAAATAGGTACGGCAAATGTTTTAATCGGCAAAAGCAGTCATCAAGTAAACTTTATTGAAAAGGCAACCGGAATATCAAGACTAAGAATTGATCATGACGGACATTTTCAAAGAAATATTGCAGAAGCAATTGAAATATTAGCAGTAGATGTTAACGGCAATCTAACACCTACAGTTAACTTCAGTGGAGTAATTTCCATAATAGCAAAAGAAGGTAGTGCATCGATTACCCCTAATCAAATAGAAGCTAAAGATTTCCAAAATGGTATAGCAATTGTCAGAATAATATCTTCGGATGAAAGTAGAATTGTTATCCGAGCTCAAAACGGAGCCATTGTCGGAGAAAGCGAACCTATAACTTATGAGCAGAAAACCAGCTTTGTAGATGTAAGTCGAAGTCATCGAAATTACGATGCTATACAATACTTAGTTGATCAGGATGTAATAAACGGATACTCGGACGGAACATTTAAGCCCAACAACACAGTTAATCGTGTTGAGGCATTAAAAATGCTGATGCTCGCATTCAATGCAGGTACCGGCCCAAGCCAATCACTTACCTTCTCCGATACAGATAACGGCGCATGGTATGCAACTGCATTGGGTACCGCTGTGGCTAAAGGAATTGTCAAAGGTTATAACGATGGAACATTCCGACCAGGTAGCACCGTAAACAAAGCTGAATATTTAAAGATGTTATTCGAAACAAATGGTGTTGATCTAACAGATAGTGTTACAGCTAACCCTTATGCCGATGTACCAAAAGATGCTTGGTACGCACCTTATGCTTATCTGACAAATCGAAAAAATTTGATGGAGGTTGCCGATAATTTACTCAAAGCAGCCGATGGCATGACACGTGGAGATGTCGCAGAAACGATTTATAGATTTAAGCATATTTTGGATAATAATTTGGTAACTTATTCAAAATAAGAAATGGTAGAAGAAATAAATGAAAAAAATGAATTCCCACAGAACGACCCACCAGGTGATGAGTGGGTTTTAATCCGTTCGGGTAAAGCTAAATCAAAAACAGAAAAAGGAAATAAAATACCGGAAAAATGGCTATCGGAAGACAGAGGCCATATTTTTGTTAGAAATAAAGAAACTAGTGAATGGTTTATTTACAATCGGGAAAAAGAGATATTCCATCCAACACCAGAGCAATGGCAAGTGTGGGCAGGAAATATATGGGAGAAAGAATCATTGTCCCCTTCTGCAGAATTGCGTCAGGAGGTTCGGCGACTTCTATCTGCAGATAAACAAATCGACATATTTACCAGTGACAATAAAGTAAATTGGCCTAAATTATTTAAATTAATTAATAAAGTCCACAAAACACGGGATGAAGTTTTTCCTGAAGGTACAGAAGATATGAGTGAAAGTGAAATTTATTCATATATTTTAAAAAACTATGGAATGCTGTTAATGGGTAGCGTAGACCCACTCGAGTTTCCGGAAATAATCGATGAAGGATTACGGCCATTATGCAATATTATTAATAAAACAGACTGGGGACGATCACAAGATGGCTGCACCGGTCATCTATCTTCAGAAGAAGGCCACCTGAGCATAGGATACAAAGAACCATATTTAAGAGTATTTCTGGATTTAGATAACCCAAAATCAGATAGTTTTATAGACAAAGTTACAGAACTGTCTGAAGAATGGCAGAAAAAATACAAAAATTTAAGAATTAATCTAAGAAAAGAAGATGCAGTTAGCACTAAAGATAAAGCAAGGATAATTAAGTTCAGTTTTATGTTAAAGATTGATTCGCCAAACGAAAAAGATAAAGAAACCTATTTTGATAGTGAGGAATGCCGTCAGATAGGTGCTAGTTTTTTTGAAGAATTAGAAAAAAGAATTAAATAATAATTTGGTAACTTATTCAAAATAATTGTCTGAACCATGATTCAAAGGATTCATTTGATTACATGATTGTTTTTCATGGTAATTACTAATCAAGTAATCTTTTAATCAAGAGAATCAAGGTTTAGACATTTCGTTGTCTCAAGCGTCAAGTTATGCTACGATGACTTTTGATATATAACAAAAATAAACATGCTAAAAAAACTATTTAAGCGCAAATCGCGCAAGACCGCTCTTGTTTTATGGTTCAAAGAGTTGGGCATTAAAGATGTCCCTCTTGTTGGTGGTAAAAACGCTTCCCTTGGGGAAATGTATAGAAAACTGACCAAAAAGAAGGTGAAAATTCCAAACGGTTTTGCAATAACTGCATATGCGTACCACTATTTAACAGAAAAGGCAGGTATTAAAGATCATATTAAAAAAGCCCTTAAGGGTTTGGATGTTCATGATATTGAAGATCTGCAATATCGTGGTCACAAAGTACGACAAATAATATTGAATGCGGAATTCCCGGAAGATTTAAACAAGGCGATTTTAAAAGCTTATCGAAAGATGGAGAAGATGTATGGCAAACATTGTGATACGGCTATTCGTTCATCCGCAACTGCCGAAGATCTGCCGGATGCATCATTTGCAGGCCAGCAGGAGACTTTCTTAAATGTACGCGGAGATTATGCGGTTTTAGAAGCTTGTAAAAAATGTTTTGCTTCTCTTTTTACAGATAGAGCGATATTTTACCGTGAAGAAAAGGGATTCGATCATTTTACAATTGGATTATCTATCGCTGTGCAGAAAATGGCGAGATCTGATGTTGGTGCCAGTGGTGTGATGTTCAGTATCGATACTGAAAGCGGATTCAGAGATGCTGTTCTTATCAACTCAGCCTACGGTCTTGGTGAAAATGTTGTACAGGGTGCTGTAAATCCGGATGAATTCTATGTATTTAAGCCAACTCTTAAAAAAGGATACAAACCAATTCTCACAAAACGACTCGGAGAAAAAAAGATAATGATGGTTTACTCCGAAGGCGGATCAAAATCCCCTGTTAAAAATATACCGGTTGATAAAAACATGCGCCGTAAATTCAGCATAACGGATAATGAGGTCTTAAAGCTGGCAAAATGGGCTATCATTATTGAAGACCATTACAGTAAAGAAGCCGGTTACTTTAAGCCGATGGATATGGAATGGGCAAAAGATGGCATAAACGGTGAACTCTACATAGTTCAGGCCCGCCCGGAAACAGTGCAGTCACGAAAAGATCTTTCGGTTTTGGAAGATTACATACTCATGCAAAAAGGTAAAATCCTCACAAAAGGTGCACCTGTGGGCACCAAAATAGCTAATGGACGAGCTAATGTAATTCTGAATCCGGAAGAAATCAAACAATTTAAAAAAGGTGACATTCTGGTAACCGATATGACGGATCCGGATTGGGTGCCGATTATGAAAATAGCCTCTGCAATAGTCACAAATCGTGGAGGACGCACTTGTCATGCCGCAATCGTTTCACGTGAGCTTGGCATCCCATGTGTCGTAGGTACAAATAATGTAACTGAAGTTGTTAAAAAAGGTAAAAAGATCACGATTGCATGCGAAGGTGAATCCGGAAATGTATACGAAGGCGCTTTGAAATTCAGAGTTAAAAGAACAAGCCTAAAACATCTGAAAAAGCCAAAGACAAAAATAATGATGAATCTCGGTAATCCCGACTTGGCTTTCGAATCATCTTTTATCCCTAATGATGGGGTTGGCCTTGCGCGTTTGGAATTCATTATCAATGAATACATTAAAATTCATCCGCTGGCTCTCCTTAATTATAAAAAACTTAAAGATCCTGATGTTATCGCAAAAATAGATGAACTCACTATGGGTTACGATGACAAGGCCCAGTTCTTTATAGATAAGCTGGCTCAGGGGGTTGCAACAATTGCAGCCGCTTTTTACCCAAAAGATGTAATTGTGCGTTTAAGTGACTTTAAATCAAATGAATACGCTAATTTAATTGGTGGCACTGAATACGAACCGGAGGAATCTAATCCAATGATCGGCTGGCGCGGTGCAAGCCGTTATTACGATCCAAAATACAAAGCCGCCTTTGCTCTTGAATGTAAAGCCATGAGAAAGGTACGTGAAGAAATGGGGCTCACCAATCTAAAGCTTATGATCCCCTTCTGCAGAACTATTGAGGAAGGAGTAAAAGTTCAGGCAGAAATGAAAAAACACAAACTAGTCCGCGGTAAAAAAGGCCTTGAGGTCTATGTGATGTGTGAGATACCAAGCAACGTTATCCTCGGTGAGGAATTCTGCAAGATATTCGACGGCTTCTCAATTGGTTCAAACGATTTAACTCAGCTTACGCTTGGTGTGGATAGAGACTCTGAACTTGTACGTCATGTATTCGACGAGAGAAATGAAGCCGTTAAATCAATGGTCAGAAAGATCATCAAGATCGGTAAAAAGAAGCACAGAAAAGTCGGCATCTGTGGTCAGGCACCAAGTGACTATCCCGAATTCGCCCGCTTCCTTGCGAAAGAAGGTATTGATAGTATGTCGCTTAATCCGGATACGGTGATTAAAACGATGGTGGATCTGACAAAGAAAAAATAATTTGTAATTAAAAAAACCGTCCCGCTAAGCGGGACGGTTTTTATTATATCTAATTAGCCAAGAAAACTAGTCGTAGCTATCGAACTTGCAATCAATAACGCAATCATGTTTATAACCTTAATAAGAGCGTTAAGTGCAGGGCCGGAAGTGTCTTTATAAGGATCACCAACCGTATCCCCTACCACTGCAGCCTTATGGGCATTAGAACCTTTACCGCCATGATGACCGTCTTCAATGTATTTCTTTGCGTTATCCCATGTAGCACCGCCATTAGCCATAGAAATAGCCATAAGTAGACCTGATACGATTACACCGATCAACAGACCTCCAAGTGCTTTTGGACCGAGTACAAATCCTACAAAAACCGGAGAAATAACTGCTATAAGAGCCGGAAGTATCATTTGGACAAGGGAAGCTTTTGTAACAATATCAACACATCGTTTATAATCCGGTTTCGCTGTTCCTTTCATAATACCTTTGATCTCTTTGAACTGACGGCG
>JAUXFE010000100.1 GCA_030620215.1 Candidatus Peregrinibacteria bacterium | reverse complement strand
CCATAAACCGTATTCAGATGAGGAGTTGATAAAGGTGATTATGGAAATCAAAAAATCAGTACCGGAATACTGCCGTATCATCCGAATAATTCGGGACATCCCCGCCGAGAGTATTGTAATCGGTTCCAAAAAATCCAATCTAAGACAGGAAATACAACGTGCAGGTGTCACTTGTCGTTGTGTAAGATGTAGAGTGATTCAGGACTTAAAAATTCAAAATTCAAAATTCAAAATTCAAAATTATAAAGCCAATGATGGAACTGAATTTTTCATTTCAATTATTGAACCAAACTTGGACAAAATAATCGGTTTATGCAGGCTCCGCTTTCCGTCCGATACCATTTTTGATGAATTAAAAGATTCCGCAATTGTTCGCGAACTTCATGTTTACGGCAGACAGGAGTCACTTAGGAAAGGAGCTGAAGTATCGTCCAGAACTCAGCACATGGGCTTTGGTAAACAATTGATGGCAAAGGCAGAAGAAGAATCCAAAAAAGCCGGCTATAAAAAAATCGCCGTAATTGCGGCAATTGGAACGAGAGAATATTACAGGAAATTGGGGTACAAACTTGAAGGAACTTATATGGTTAAAACAATTTAAGAATATTCTTAAAGTAGTTTAGGCGCAGTACTCACATCCGACGCATGTGACGAAGTTTTAAACGTATCTTTCCCCAGATCCTCATCTTTTAAGGTTGGCATTTCTTTATCTGCCAAAAATGAAAATGTAAGCACCCAAACTGCCGTGGTAAATACATGAAAAAGACCGAGCAAATAAGACGAAACACAAAGAATTGCCAAGCCAAGAACACCTATTAAAACAAGTCCGACAACATTCCAGAAAACTGAAGAGAAGTAACTTCCCAGAATTATAACAAGCATAGGAATAAGAAGAACAAGAATCACATTCAAAATAATTCGGACACTTATTAAAAGTAGCAGAATTAAAATCAAAAATGTCCTTCTTAAATTTGAAATAACAAGAATAGTGCTATCCATAATGGATTGAAGCAGACCTTTATCTTCTAAAATTATGTAATATTCCGCATACGTAAATAGGAAACTGATAACAAGCCCTACCATTGCTATAAAAAGGAGAATAGGCAGGGTTACAAAAAATATATTCTCTCCCCACCAGCGAAGTATAAAAGACGATTCGGTAAAAAGAGTTGTAATACTAAAAGCACCGAGAAAAAGTGCAAATTCAAACATTGGGAAAAAATGCCGAACACCGACTTCGACAGACCCCTCTATAGGCTTATAATTTTTTATTTTCATAATAGCGCCTATCAAAGTGCCACGGAATATAGGAGGAGTGAGCACATGACCCAAAAAACAAATAATGGCAATAACAAGCATTGTTATAGAAGCAGTTGGATGAGTACTAATGACACCCCAAACTGTTTTAGCTGTACCAAAAACATCATGCCCAGCAGAAGCATCAGAGAAAAAGGGGGAAGTTTTAAATGCATTGTATTGATAAGCCAGATAAACGCTACTTACAATCACACTAAAAAAAGCAGGGACGATCCCATACCAAATTAACTTTTTCAGATGAACTTGAGTAATTTGCCAAGCCTTTCTTACAATGTCTCGACTTCTCATATTTTGTATTTTACTGACAATTATTCTAGCAAAATAAAGAATAAATTACAATTCACTCATAAATCCCTCAGCTCGGGAGGTAGGATTCGAACCTACGAATGCCAGGACCAGAACCTGGTGCCTTACCACTTGGCCACTCCCGAGCAAAGGGATCTATTTGGTTTCAGATTTTATTATATCGGCTACTTTTTGAATAGTTTTATCAAGTTCTCCATGAGCATTTTCAACCATATAATCGCAATCACGAGCTCGATTGAATTCACGGTGCATGCTTTCTCTTCTTTTATTTAATTCATCTTCGGATATTTTTGCGCGATTTACTATCCGTTCAATCAATTCTTCTTTATTTGGAACGGTAATAAATATTGTAACCAGATTTTCAGATGGTATTTCTTCACGAATACTGTCGAACCCCTGAATATCTACTTCACGTACAACAATTTCACCTTTTTCCAGACTTTCCATCACGGGTTTTTTAAGAAGACCATAGTAATTATCCTGATGAACGATTGCGTGTTCCAAAAACTCACCTTTTTCAATTCCATCTTCAAACCTTTCTTTGGTATAAAAATAATAAATATCACCATCCTTTTCACCCTCGCGCATTACCCGAGTCGTTGCAGATAAAGGATAGGTATATTCGGTATGCTCTTTCATAAGCCCATGAAGTACTGAGCTTTTACCGGAACCGGATGGGCCGACGATTATAATTAACTTTCCATTCATATTTTAGGTTTTTAGCTTTTTAGGCTTTTAGCTTTTTAGACCATATATAGACCTAATAAGCTAACAAGCTAAGAACCTAACAAGCTAACGCATTTTAACGCAAAATAATTAAATGGTGAATGTATTATCATTGACTTTTTAAATAAAGAATGATATAATTACTTGATACGTTCCTTGAAAACCAGTTCGAAGTAGATAGAAAGAGTGTTATTTCAGATTTCGGATTTCAGATTTCTGAATCCAATTTTAGATTCTGAAATCTAACATGTTAAATCAAATCTGAAATCAGAAATCACAAATCACAAATAATATTCTTTCTCCCTATTTTTCCCCTCCTCACCTTAGTATAAAGCTTTGGCGAGTGAGAAAAATAGCCTCTCCTCCCATTCGTATTTGGTTTGACTTTGAGGGCAGCCTCGAGCAAATTGGCGGATTGAGGGGTAGTAGGGGCCAAAAATAAAAACGAAAAAACACAAAAACAAAATTCCCGCGATTCAGTAGCGGGCTATAAAAAAACTGTTTGAAGTAGGGAGTTGGCTCCATCCCACTAGGGTTGTGTGTCGTTAGGGCGTCATAACACCTCTTTAGATCCATCATTTTGAAAAGGACTATAAGTGTAAAATATGGCGCTCTTTAATTATCTTTTGTAATTTGTAATTGGTAATTTGTAATTCTAGCAGTTACTGGTTTTAAATACTTATTTGTTAGTAATACTTAAAACAATTTATACATTAAATTCAATTTTTTAATTACGTTTTGATTATTAGTTAATAATTT
>JAUXFE010000064.1 GCA_030620215.1 Candidatus Peregrinibacteria bacterium | reverse complement strand
ATCATCACTACAGCCATAAAGGAGAAAGGCGATTAGCAGAAATGCCATACATGCAGACTGATATAGGACCTTTTTGTTGGACATGATTCTTTCCTTTCTTTTGCTTTTCATACAATGCTTTTCATACAAGAATATCTAATGAACGTTTATAAAAATTTTATATGAACGTTTTCTTCATGAAAGCACTCAACACCCACCGACGATTTTCAGATCTAACGACTATAATGCAAGCGGTATGCCAACGAGAAAGCATGTTTTGTTTTTTTAAAAAACAGCTGTTTGGAAAAAATAAAATAATCATTTTTCATCTCTCCGGTCAGGGTTAATATTAACCCGGCAACAAAATACCCCAAAGTTTGTCATTCCGGCGAACTCAGGAATCCAAGCGGGCACTGGATGCCGGATCAAGTCCGGTATGACGGAGTTTGTCTATTTAATTGCCGGTTTAATAGTATATCACCTTCCAGGGGTGACCAAATTCGAGCCCTCTGGAGCCGGATTTTTACTTCGACGGCAGTTTTCATTTTTCAAACCCTTTGATACGGCAACCTAACTTATTTAACTTGTTATTAATTGTCCTTATTGTTGGTAATTCCTTGTCAGTATAGTTCTTATCCTCTTTCAATCTTCTTCGAACCTCTGAAGCGGTTATTGGCGAATATGGACTCGTTTCACGAGATGAAGAATCTTCCCGGCAGATTGATGAAACTATATCTTGAATGTCTTCAAGTAAGTTTACCAGATGTTTTTCAACAGGTTTGCGACCCTTTATGGAATATTTATCACCACATGCAATACCGGACTTCAGTTCCGCCATACCTTTACGAATTGTATTACGATCCCATCCTAATTCCCGCTCTGCACGAACCTGTCCGCCGTGACCCAAAAGAGAAACGAAGCGGGCCATGAATAACCGTCTATCAGCGCCTTTCAGTTGCGCTCTTGTTTCATTTAAAAACTTTTTAAATTCTTCCGTTAATTCCCGCATAGCAAACAGATTTGATTTACCAAAATCAAGTGACCAGTATCGGTTCAACCTACCGCAACGCTCACTCTATAGTAACAGTTATTCGTCAGTTTGAAGTGAAACCCGGCGATCACTTGCATGATGATCGTAATGAACGTTCAGCCTCATGCACATCTACCTCATTCAATGAAATTGACGTCCTTTTTAGAAGATTCCATTTTTTCCAAGTTCCTCGAACAGTCAATTTAAGCTATAAAATATTATGAACCATAACTGTGTATTAAATGTAATATTGTGTAATTAATGTAATAATTCATAAAAACAAGTGTATTGATTTAAACCCGAGCATAATGAAGCCCTCTATCCAAAGCTACTGAGTCTCTTTAGATCATAAGACACACCGGTTTCTTCGTCGGCTACGGCATTATTTATATCTTTAACCTTTCTCAATCGAGTATACTCATAAGAGGGGAATGCAGATTAGAGGATGGCTCTTTTATACACTCATAACTCACCCCTTTATATTTTTCATGAATTTTGGGTAAAAAGCTTTTAATCTTTTTCAGACTGATATATGGAACAAATTTTAGACCATAATTAACAACCCAGTTAGGAATCAATCCGCCACAATCGCCAAGCACTTCAAAGCTAATCTCCACCTTTCCGTTTTCTAAAGGCGTGGTTTTAAACATGCTATAAAACAATGGTACGCGCACATGCTTTTTCGAAATTGGGCAGAAATCAGAGATACCGATCATTTTAAACGTTGTGATGAGTGTTTCGGGTTCCTGTACGATTGTATGATGGGCAACCGTATCTCTTTTTTTCACAGGCCAGGGCGGGGTAATAACTGCATAAAAATATCCATCAAAAGGGTTTTCTACTATTTTGATCTTCTTACTGAAAGTTACAAGCCCTATCCAATCAGGGTAAGCGTCTGTGTCCGCAAAAAACCTATTCAGCATAGACTGGCAGGACTCTAACTGCGTCATGCCTTTAAATGCATGCAGTGACGACCCCTTTACGTCTCGTGTGTAAACCCTAATCCCTTTCTTGTTTTTAATCAATTCCCACCCTTCATTACTCCCCATTGCTTCATCAAAAGCTCTCCAAACCTTTGTCTCATCTCTATTATCACTCTTATCACCACAGTTTTTCCAGACTTCAGATTTTTCTGCAGCAGTACCATTATGATAAAAGTACGATAAAAATTACAGGTAACATTATAATTGCTCTAAAATAGTTAATCATTTATCCTTATAAATTTAACACTCATGACATGCTGAAATAATAAAAAATAATCCTATGTTTTTTATTATGGCAGAAAAGATTTTAGTATTTTTCCTGATTTTCCAATGAAATTTTGAATTTTCAACAAAATGGCTAAATTAATACCAGGTGCAGGAAGAATACCACACTGTTGTGCTACTTCAAGAAAATCCCAGTAAGTTTGTCCACGATACATTTTCCAATCTGTATTTAACCAATACCGATCAAAGCCCCGTCCCTGGAGTAGTTTACCAGTTGCGGCTACACTCAAACTATCCTCCTTAAACGGGTAAAATTGCATATCACCTTCCCAATGCCCTGTTGCAATCCAGGGTATAACCATTCGCAGACCAACATCCGGAATCCAGTCAAAATAAGGAGGACCATCAAAATCGTATCTCATGTCAGGTACCATCTTCTCAAATGAACGGGTAATATCGAACAATTCCTTTCGTCCATGAAGCGTTTGACCAAGCAAGGATGGATCATCCCAAATAATATCCTCTGTACATAACTCGACTATAAGTTCAGTGTCTTGAGTATCAAACGCCTTTTTCCATCGCGATAGCCATGTAAGACAGGGAGAAATATCCACTCCGTTTTTTTTAAATTGTTCTACCCGCTTCATAGTTTCTACAGCAAAATCGTTATTTAGATTGATTAGGGCATCTTCATCTAAAAATTTGACCTTGCCATTCCGGTTTTGAATGTAGTCTGGTAGTTTAGTATTGGGTTTAATTGTTCTTAGTTCTTCAAATTTTAATTGTTCCATTGCGGTATTCCTTTCATGTTTTAAATGTTTATGTGGTATATTTAAACTATTGTATAAACGCTCAATTTGCACTCATTGTTGCGATATTGATTATAAGTTTCATCTGACAAAAAATTATACATTATGCATAATGCATAAAAATAACTATGTCAAGTTTTTTATGCCAAAGTTTACTCCAAGTTCGACAGAATTTAATAAAAAAGTAGTCAAACTTGAGGTTTTTGGTTAGTAAATTGTTGTATTTATTGATTTAAGAGGCAACGGTTTGTGAAATAGCATATGACTCTCAAATTAAAAGATTTATCTGTTGAGTCAAATATTATACCAGATTAAAATAAAAATACGCAATAATTACTTCGTGTTACAAAATTTATTGAATTTAATCTCAAGACCGTTTATAAATGGGCAGGTAGCTGTCAGAACAACATTCCGATGATGGTTTTGGCTGAGCTGAAATCCGAGGGTATTGCCAGACTCAACTACTACCTTATCGACTTTACTAAAACTTGAACATCGAGATATAGGTATCAATTGGAAAGGAGCTTCACTATATCTTTGTGTCCACTGGTTAAAATTGTTTCAGCTAATTTTTCGGCTGTTTTAGTTTTTCTTTTTTCTATGAGCGCAGTTATTTCCTGAAGTAATTGAAGATACTCTTCAATTTCAATCATATTTTGGGAGAAAAGTACAAAATATGCACGGTAGATACTGGGCTCCCAATCTTTCGCCATTTGCGTGAGAACTTTATTCCGGGCTGCATCCAGGCCTTTTTCCAAAATTTTGACAAACGTATTGAAATAAGATTCAAAGTCTTTTTTTCTGGCACTTTGCTCACTCTTTTGTAGCAAATCATATACTATTTCCAAATCTTCTTCAGACCTTTTCTCACAACACAGACGAACTAAAAGTCTTGCAAGTTCCGTAAAGACTGTAAAAAGACTGTCTACAAAATCAGCGGATACTTCAGTTACCCTGGCACCACGCCTGGGAATAAGTTCGACAAGATGACGCTTTTCCAGAATCTGAAAGGCTTCTCTGACGGGGTTATTGCTTACGTCAAACTCTTTGGTAATTGTAGCTTCTGTAATACGTTCGCCAGGAGGGATTTCCATTCTTATAATTTTGGCACCAATATAATCAGCTATTTCTTCAGGCAGTGTCTTTTTAATAATAATTGTCATTAACGTGTCTCCTCATATAAATTTGTTAACAACAATTTTACAAAAATGAATAACTTGTCAAGTTTTTTCGTAACATCTCAAAAAATATAATGCTTGATATGCGGATAACGGTCATGGATGGTTTTGAAACTAACTCACGTATTCGCGCCATGGAGGATGTAAATCAAACAATGGAAGTAATTCGTCAGATTTCCAAAATCAACCCTGAACTTGCGGATTTTATGGAATCTCTGGTGGACGAATTTCGGTTTGATACTTTGAAGAATATTGGTAGGGCTATTAATATGAGCACCCGGTCATTTGTTTTAAAATAGCAGCTTTAACAACCTGTTCGGTGCTCATGCCGTCGGCTCCGGTCTTGCTTTTTACATTGCGGGTAAGACTTCATATGCCAAATCATAGATTTTTTTATTTT
>JAUXFE010000059.1 GCA_030620215.1 Candidatus Peregrinibacteria bacterium | reverse complement strand
TCTTTTTACAGCGGACAGAACTGAACATCTTAAAAATAAAATCGAACCCGCTATAAAAAATGGACAGGTCGTAGTGACTGATCGTTACTTTTTTTCCACACTTGCTTACGGCGCTATAGATGTCGATATGAATTGGCTAAAATTCCTATGTAAAGATTTTAGAGTGCCTGATATTACATTTTTATTTAAATTGGACCCCGAAGTTTGTATTAAACGTATTGTCGGCAGAGGTAATGAGTTTGAATTATTTGAAAAGTCGGAGAAACTACAGAAAATATGGACGAATTATGAAAAAATCTCCGAGGATTATGAGAACTTTCATATCATCGATGCCGGTAAAACTATTGAGGAGATTAGTGATGAGATTTGGGGGATTGTCTCTGACAAGATTTAACTAGCTTCCCTCAACTCATTAATAACTCTTTCTATTTCATCTGTATCAGCCCCTAATAACCTCGCATCATCAATCGCATCCTCTAGCGAAGATGAATTTAATGTTATTATTCCACCGTAATAATCCTGTGTAACGACATATTTTTCCTCTCCGACTCTTTCAATTGTGATTTTTTTATCTAAATCGAGCTTTTCTCCGATATCGATTATGTCTTGTTCTTCATCTGAATCAGTACTTACCTGTACTTGTTCCGGCGGACGGATGGGTACAACATTTTCAACTTCTTTGCGAGTATCAATAACTTTTGTTATTGCTCTGATTCGTACTTCGTGTTGCTTTTTTTTCTTTCTTGATAGCCTTAAAATTATTTTTGCACGAAGCTCTGCCAGCTCTTGTTCAAGCTGTTCGTCAGATAATTTATCGAAGTTGTTTCGTTGCTTATTAATCATTTTATAATTGATCAGACATTACTTCACCTCTATCATTTTCGACAACTTTAAGAATTCTGATTCTTGAGCTACCTCGTTCTTTTAAAACAGTTTCAATTAGCTTAATTCTTCGGGCGACCTTAGTTGATAATGCCCCTTCGTCATTTTTAAGACTTTCATATTGCTGTTCTAAATCAGGAGTTGATTGACCTCTGCATTTTCTTAAATATGCTTTGTCGCGATTTTTTGAACTTTTTCTAGCCATAATATATATAATAAAATATAAAAAAGATTATTTTTTAAACTGAAAATAGTAACTTATTTTCCCTTCTACACACTGTGTTACTAGCATTATCTCTCTGCCATCAGGATGCATAACATCAATATACTTATTATCATTAGAGTGGGGATAGGCAGCCATATTCAATACGGCACCACCTTGCTCATAAATATATATTTTTGCTAAATCTTCTTCTGTTAACATAATTGTTTCTGCCTTCAGGCCTTTTCCCGGATCACCATCGATGTAAATGATATTTTCAATCGTTTTTTGTCCTCTTTCTTTTTCTTCGGCCAGCTTCGCTTCTAATTCACCATTTGGACCACTCATTAATTCGAGTGCTGTTTTAACTTTCATTCTCTCAATCTTAGAAATTAGCTCCAGTGATCCCACTCCGTATAATTCGCTAAGAATGGCATCAAAAGCTATATTCACGCGGCCTGTTCTTCTGATTTTATCATTTTCGTTAGCCATAGCTATTGGAATATAAAAAATAAAAGATATACAAGGTTATAATTATACCTATTTTTTCTATTTTGTCAATATCTAATTATTTTCTTGTTTTTTCTATTTTCTGTTATACTAAAATTCGCCTTTAAGAAGGCCTATTTTTATTTTTCCCTCCCATGGAAATTCTGGATGGCAAAGCATTGTCGGAGGAGCTTGTCGATTCGGTTAAGGAAAAAGCTTCAAAATTGAAACCTACACTGGCTGTAATCATGGTGGGCGAAAATCCGGCTTCTTTGGCTTATGTAAGGAATAAGAAAAAGGCTTGTGAAAGAGCGGGAATCAAATATATTCAATATGATTATGAAGCCACAATTACACAAAAAGAACTGCTTAAGAAAATTGAAGATGTTAATAAAGATCCAACTATTAACGGGCTTATTGTCCAACTGCCATTACCGGATCATATATATGTACCAGATGTAATTCGGGCGGTTGATCCAAATAAAGATGTGGATGGTTTTCACGCCTATAATATAGGTAAAATGTTTTTGAGCCCCGAATTTGAAGATCTTCCGCCCGCCACACCGCTTGGAATTGTGAAACTATTGGACCATTATGATATTCCGATCAGAGGCAAAGAAGTTGTTGTTGTCGGTCATAGTAATATTGTTGGAAAGCCAATCTCAATGATGATGCTCAACCGCAATGCCACTGTAACTACATGCCATATTTATACAGAAGATCTATCCGCTCATACCAAAAAGGCGGATATTTTGATTGTGGCTGTAGGTAAAGAGAAACTGATTACTGCAGACATGGTGAAAGACGGAGTTGTAGTTGTGGATGTTGGTATGAACAGGACTAAGGAGGGTAAATTATGCGGAGATGTGGACTTCTCCGAAGTCAGTAAAAAGGCAAGTTTTATAACTCCTGTACCGGGTGGCGTCGGGCCGATGACAGTTGCGGCTTTGATACTTAATACGGTTCGGGCTACTGAACGACAACGGAATTAATTTTTTAGTTTTTATTTTTTAGTTTTTATTTTCGCTTAAAATAGGCAATAAAAATTAAAAATTAGTAATTAAAAATTAATTATATGTGTGGAGTCCTCGGAATAATTAGCAACAGTCCTGTATCTCAGGATATATATGACGGTCTTATGACCATTCAGCATCGTGGGCAGGATGCGGCCGGAATGATGACATATGACGGCAATTTTCGCATTCGCAAAAATATGGGTCTGGTCAGAGATGTATTTCATACTCGTCATATGCGTAACTTAACGGGTAATGTAGGAATAGGGCATACCAGATATTCCACTATCGGCTCAGGCGGACCAAATGATGCCCAGCCCTTTCTTGGCCAATCCCCTTTTGGTGTTATGCTTGCTCATAATGGTAATGTTTTTAATTCACCAGAGCTGAAAAAGGAGCTTTTTGAAAAAGATCACAGATTAATCAATTCCGATTGTGATGCTGAAATAATACTCAACCTATTCACCAAAGCCTTAACAAAATCACTTAGAAAAGACAAAACCTCAAAAATAAAACCAATCCATATTTGGAAATCGGTAGAAAGTGTTTATAAGCGGGCAAAAGGTGCCTATAGCGTTGTTGCTTATATTGCCGGTTGCGGTATGGTTGCCTTTCGTGACCCACACGGTATTCGTCCGCTTTTATTCGGCAAAAGGGTTGAAGGATTAATACCCGATTATATATTTACGTCTGAATCCATCGCATTAAATTTACTTGGATTTGAATTAGTCAGGGATGTTGGCCCTGGTGAAGCTATTTTTATCGATGAAAAAACCAAAAAAATAAGTTCTAAGGTAATTTCAAAAAAAATACATATTCCCTGCATATTCGAGCATATTTATTTTTCCCGTCCGGATTCTGTTTTAGATAAGATTTCCGTTTATAAATCCCGTATTCGAATGGGTAAATACATGGCAAAGCAGGTTAAAAAAGCAAAAGTGGATATCGATGTTGTAATGCCTGTTCCGGATTCATCCCGTACTGCCGCCATGGCAATAGCAGAAGAACTTAGACTGCCTTATCGGGAAGGTCTTATTAAAAATAGATATATTGGACGAACGTTTATTATGCCCGGGCAGGAAATTCGCAAAAAATCCATTCGCTACAAACTCAATCCGATGAAGATGGAGATCGAAGGTAAAAAGATTCTGCTAGTGGACGACAGCATTGTACGAGGAAACACTTCTAAAAAAATAGTACAGGTAATGAAAGATGCCGGTGCTAAAAAAGTTTATTTCGCATCATACGCACCGCCTGTTCAGTTTCCATGTTTGTACGGCATAGACATTCCGACACGTGATGAACTTATCGCCTCAGGTAGCTCAATAGAAGAAGTTCGTAAATGGATAGGGGCGGATAAATTATTTTATGGAGAATTAGATGAAGTTAAAACATCAGCCCTTATCGGCAATCCAAAATTAAAAGATATGTGTATGGCCTGTTTTGACGGTAAATACAAAACCGGAGATATTGATGAAAAAATGCTTAAAAAGAATGCGGATATAAGACGAAAACAGAGATCCTGCGCGTCTGTTGGCTATGAGGAGGAAAAGGAACAGATGAACCTTGTGTAAAATTCCAATAACCAAATTCCAAATTCCAAACAATGTTCAATGCTCAAATTGCAATATACAAATATAATCAGAAAAACTATTGATTTTATCCAAATTAGTTTGAGATTTAGATATTGGTAATTGGAATTTGTTTGGGATTTGGTAATTGGAATTTGGAATTTGCAAGATTATATCATCAAACGAATTTCTTTTATTACTTCATTAAATAATTTCATGAAAATCTTGCTAATAGGCAACGGTGCCAGAGAGCACATCATGGCAGAGAAGTTAACGGACTCACCTAAGTGTGATGAGCTGTTTGTATTCGCGAGCGGAGTGAATCCGGGTATTCGTGATCTTGCCAAGATTTATCATGTCGGGGACATTAATGATCCGGATGCTGTTCGGGATTTTGCCGAAAAAAATAAGCCGGACTTTGCCGTAATAGGACCGGAGAATCCAATCGATGCGGGTGTTACTGACGCACTTTTGGACGTTGGTATTAAATCCGCTTCGCCTACAAAAGACTTAGGACAATTGGAGAGCTCAAAATCTTTCGCGAGAGAACTTTTATCTAAATATAACATTCCCGGTAATCCGGATTTTAGAACGTTCGAATCCGAAGAGGGTATGCTTGAATACGCGAAAGGACTTGGTGAGATAGTGGTAAAGGCGGACGGGCTGAAGGGTGGTAAAGGCGTTCATGTTCAGGGTGACCACTTTGATACGATTGAAGAAGGAATTGAATACGCGAAAGATTGTTTGAGAACGGACGGAAGAGTTGTTATTGATGAAAAGTTGAT
>JAUXFE010000078.1 GCA_030620215.1 Candidatus Peregrinibacteria bacterium | reverse complement strand
GCTAATAGCTGTAGCAGGAGGAAATTGTGGTGATGTTCCTGTATGTATGAGGTCTGAAGTCTGGGATGTAACAGATCCTTTTAACCCATGGCGTTTTGCTTATGGTTCTATGACAAATACTCCTGTGGCAAATGTAAATGGTACCGGTATTGCGATTCTTGAAGAAAAGGAAGATGGTGTTTTGAATCTTTACCATCTACTTAGCAACAATGGCATAGCGCTTTACTCTGAAGAAGAATTTATACCTCTGATACTTGTTGATGTTACTTTCGAAGTAAATATGTCCTATCAGATTACACTTGGTAACTTTAATGCGGGAACAGATTCTGTTGATGTTGCTGGGACTTTCAATGATTGGGGCGGCAGTTCCATTGTAATGGATGATTCCGATGCTGATAGTATCTATTCGGTAACGGTAACCGGTTTCTATCCAAGTGATTCAATTGAATATAAATTCCGGATTAATGGAAACTGGGATACTTCAGAATTTCCTTCTGGTGGACCAAACAGGGTATATGTTATTCCTGATACAAACAGTGTTGTATTTCATTGGTATAATAACGAAGAGCCAGACGTTGGTATTATAGGTTCAGAGGCATTGCCAAAAGAATTTGCTCTGCAACAGAATTATCCAAATCCGTTTAACCCGACTACTTTTATCAAATACGATCTTCCTAAAGAAGCAATAGTTAAAATCGTGATTTATGATCTTATGGGCAGAGAAGTTCGAACTCTGTTAAATGAAAAGCAGAATGCCGGTTATAAGTCTATAATATGGAATGGTCGGGATAATAATGGACAGATGGTTAGCTCTGGTATGTATATCTATCAAATGATAACTGATGAATTCCAGAAAACGAAAAAGATGATGTTATTAAAATAGTATCATATGACCAGATAATTAGAATAGAAGGAAAAACACATAAGTAACTTCCATTAACAGGATAATAAATAAAGGCGGGTCTCATGTTGACTCGCCTTTATTGTACTGGTATAACTTTAATTCACACTTCGGGAAAGATTACTATCCCAAATCCATGATGTTCCTAATATTCATTTTTCGGTATTTGATATGACAGAAGTAGACAGGAATAGACAAAAAAACAGCACAGTTACAGCACACTTTTATTTTTTGTCTGTCGACGAGCGCCCTACGTTCTTTTATGCCGTGGGTCATCCCGATATCGACGGGACTGCACTCACATAACATAGATTGCCCAGGGCAAACGTCGGGTTTTTTATTCCATTGATGCCTTGAATGATTTCTATAATCTGTCCGGTAGCATGATCGCTGAGAACTGTAAAATAATGGTGACGCTTTTTGTAGGAAACTTCATCAATACAGAGAGTTTCAAAATTCTCCCAGTTTGATTGAATTAGATGAAAGAATGTGATTAGTAACTATTGCCTCTGCCTAAGAATCAGATGCTCGCCCGTCCTAATTTTTATCAGTGTATACGTCGTATACAACTTTTTAAGAAACGTTTTCCGACGAGACTTCGGATGACGTTGGCACTGTTTTATTTGTATGCTTCAATGGATTATTTTGACGCTTGGAATATGAGGATATGAACCTTTAGGGGGGCGGAATAAATACAGTTGAGGTGTGTCAGGACTGAAACGGACGACAGATATCAGCCCTTTTATTTTTTGCTTCTGAAATTAAGCATTGTACTCCGTTTGCACTGCATGGATTTGTTTAAAAGTTCTTTTGACGGGGACGATATCCAGCATCTCCGCTGTTTGCTCAAAAGTTTCTTTACGCTCAAAAACCTGTTTCAGGTAGTCCATTGGGAATTTTAAATAAATTTCGCTGGTGGTAACACTATGGTGCCCCAGGAGTTCTTTCACAATGTAGATGTTACCGTATTTTAGAAGCATTTTAAGCGCATAAGTATGTCTGAGGCTATGTAACGATTTACCCGGTGCGATCTCTGCTTGAGCGCAATATTTGGTGAATTGATGAGAAATCCATGAATAAGTATGTTTTGTATTTTTAGCTACGTCAAAATCGTGTCGATTCTCTTCAGGCAAAGGCACAATGCGTTCCTTTTTTCCTTTTGTCCGGGTAATGTGGATATAGTTACCGTCAATCTGACAATTAAAAAGCTCCTGTAATCGCATACCGGTGTTTTCATAAACTTTAACGATTGAATACAATTCAAAGTTCTGATTTCGAAGAATTAGTTTATAAATGGCATCCAGTTCTTTGGGTGAGAAAAACTTTGGAAGTGTTTTTTCCTGTTTGATCTGCTTTATTTTCATAGGCATTTTGCTGAGATAGTCATTTTCAACTGCCCAAAGTAAAAGGGTCTTCATGGCTCTCAACCGGATATTTACAGTTGTTGTATTGAATTTTGACTGCAAATAATTAAGGATTTTTGGATAATCGTCCTTTTTAAGATCTTCAATGTCATAATTAGGAAGTGCCCGACATAAATGCTCCAGTGCACATTCGTAAACTTCAATAGTCCTTTTACCAAGACGTTGTTTACAATCTTTAATATATTTTTTTATAACTGATTGCATTGAATGTTTTTTCTGAAACGCAGCCAGGTTTTCCGAAAGCCCCTGCTTGATTTTCTTTTCTTTGCGCTTTACCTCTTTTAATCTAGCTGTGGCAATAGATCGGTCTGTGGTGTGGAGCGGGATAATCTTTTCTTTGTATTTACCATCCTGTCTGAGGTATACTCTGGCGTAATATTTTCCACGCAATTGAGATAAGGATGCCATAACTAACGCCCCTGATTTTTTGATAATAGGTTAGTAATTTCACTTTTAGGTAATAAAACCCGTCCCGTTTTCTTTTGTCCTCCGATTCTAACCGGGTTTAACAAACCCTGCTTGATGTAGTTGAAGACGGTCCTTTGACAAACGCGCAAATATTCTGCGGTTTCGTCGATGGTCAAATAGTCTGTAAGATTTTTTAACGTTTCCATTTTTTGTTCCTCCTGAAATTTAGTTAAAAATAAAGAAATAACAAGAAAATAGTATACCGATTATCAATAAATATTTAATATCGTATACCGTAATCAATGTTATTGTTAAATATATTGTGGTAGTATTAATAATACATTTAATCGTAGTTGGTATTAAGAATTTTAATATTACTCTAAGAGGCAGATCAGACATCGGACTCAATAATATTAAGAACATCATGGTTATATGCTCACATCTTTATAGGTTCCAGTCAAACGGTCCCTGGCATCATTGAAATACGCTTCATCGATTTCAAAACCAATATATTGACGTTCCAACTCTTTCGCGGCAACCAAAACGGATCCACTGCCGGCGAAGGGGTCAAGAACTACATCACCCGGATTGCTTAATGCCTTAATAATATATTTGCACAGAGCAAGCGGTTTTTGGGAAGGATGATCGGTACGTTCAATTTTAGGGAGGTTGCATTTGGAAGGATAGTAAAGCACCTGTTTGGGATAACGCAGTCCGGTTGAATTAATCGTTTCGTAAGACTGATGGATTTTACGGGTTTTATTTTGGACTTTTAATTCCTTACGATAAGGTTTTCCCGGTGTGGAGATCGCTTCGTGATTGAATGTCAGATGTTTGCGCGGGGCTTTAATTTTGGAAAAAACCAGTAGAAGTTCACAATTACTAATCGGTTGCTTTTTACCCTGACCTACCGGCTGTCCCAGCGGTTTTTCCCAGACCCAAAAATAATTAAAGCGGAAGTATCTATTGAATTCCTGCTGAATCTCTGTGGCAGTAAGAAAGTCGGCAAATAAACATAGTCGCCCATTTGATTTTAAGATTCGATCAAAATACCAGGCCAGAACCCTGTAATCCATGTTATGGTTCCATTTTTTATATAACTCAGCGAGACTTTTTACATAGGGAAAATCAGTAAAAATAAGATCAATCGAATTTCTTTCAATCCGATAAATTAATTCAAAGATATCACCTTTGATGAACATTTGGGGTTTTACCATATCCATTGCTTTACTTTTTCTGCATCTCTCTTTGAAATATTTTCTAAAGAACCATAGAAGACAAACAAGTCTATCTGCTTTTTGGAGATTAGAATC
>JAUXFE010000037.1 GCA_030620215.1 Candidatus Peregrinibacteria bacterium | reverse complement strand
TTGCTGAATTCAAACTTCTAACGCAATTTCTTGACCAGTTGTTAGTTGATAAAACTTTTCAGACGGAGTGCGATATTTCAAAGCCTTTCGCGGTCTATCATTAAGCCTGTTCTCTGCTAACCGTATTGATGCAGGGGTTACCTCCCTGAAATCTGTTCCCTTGGGAAAATACTGTCTAATGAGTCCGTTGGTATTTTCATTAGTACCCCTTTGCCACGGAGAATAAGGATCTGCAAAGTAAACTTGTATCTTTGTTTCCTTGGTGAATAGCTTATGTTCAGCCATTTCAAGTCCACGATCATAAGTTAAACTTTTTACCATTTTTTTTGGTATTCTTTTGAAAGCTTTAGCGAATGCAATTCGTACAGACATGGCATCTTTCTTTTTGAGCGGAACCAGTAGTGTAAGTCTTGTGGTTCTTTCTACTAACGTTCCAAGAGCACTTTGAGTGTTTTTTCCTATTATCAGATCGCCTTCCCAATGACCCGGAATAGTTCTTCCTTCAGTTTCCTTGGGTCTTTCGGAAATACTTATTATGTCAGTTATTCCTGTACGCCTTGAATGAAGAGCAAAACGTGAAAGCCTTTGTTTTCTCTCCCTTCTAAGACCTCTCATAAGCTCTTTTTTAAGCTCTCCTCTAGGCAGACAATACAAGTATTGATAAATAGATTCATGAGATATTCTCATATTCGTAGCATTAGGATATTCAAGCTTTAGCCTGTTGGAAATTTCCTCAGGAGACCATTCTTGCCTCAGCCTATCCTGAATATACAACAAAAGCTGAGGATTTACTTCCAGCTTTTTATTTCTACCTGTTTTCTTCCTATTCTCTTTAGCTATACCATTACCTTTTACAGCAGAATAACACCATTTTCTTTTCTTTACCTGTCTGGCAATTTCTCTGGTTATTGTACTGGGATGCCTTTTTAATCTTTTGGCTATTTGAGATAATTTTTCCCGTGCATATATTCCTTTACTGATTTCTTCTCGCTCAGTTAAGGCAAGGCGAGTATAAGTTTTTTTCATGGTTGGATATTATCCCGACCAATACTTTTGCGCTAGTTTCTTGAATTCAGCTTTGTTTAAGTTGACGTGTTTTTAATTTTGTATTATACTCTTATCCAAGATAATATTTTTATCATGTCTCGATCAAGTGTGCCTCCTGCAGGCCCATCATCTCAGGGAATTTCCAGGGCAGATTTTCGGACTCAAGTTCGTGAATTAATTCTTCAGCATTTAACTTTTGAAGGTGGGCATGATAAACCGGAATTGTCCAAATCGTTTCCCGATGGCACAACAATTTACTTTATGCGTGAGTATAGGGATTCTGATTTTTTTATTGATTTAGCCCCATTTGATCCGAAAAGTCCTAACTGTGTTAGAGATTTAGATAAAGAGATTGCTCGCATGGAGTCTCTGGATGAAGGACTTACGGTATATTCAATGTCCGGTAATGAACCTATGCTTTTGAATGTTTCAAAAAATATTTCTTTCTCTGGTGATCCAGAGCCACGCCAAAGAACTAGAAAAAGAATTTTAGGTTGTATTTTGCCTCCTAAAAAACATTAATATGTAGCTTGCTTTTTTATGAATGAATTTATAAGAAATTCTAATGATTTAAGTGAAGAGGAAATTACTGAAGTCCTTGAATTACTTGGTGCGGATTTCGGTGATAGTGGAAAAATTTTTGAAGTATTATTTTTGGGTTCAAATAATGAGTTTGTGAAAATTATTAATGAACAAAGGTCAGAATTAGTTAATAGTTTTTTTAAACTATAAGAAGACTATAGATAATGTGAGATAAGAGCTGATTTAATCGTCTGAACTTCTTATTTTGACAGCGCAAAAGGGTAAAAATTTGTTATAATATAAATGCCAATATTCTTAACATAATTTAATTATGGAAGGATGTAAATGTGGCAATTATTGTGAGATATGTCCTCAATGCTCTCTTCCTCTGTGCGAGTGTGTTTGCGGAACTTTAGGCATAGAATATGAAGAAGAAGATGAGCATTGTTATAAGGGCATATAATTTTTTATATTTATTCGATGGGTGTTAATGACTCTAGTTTTTTGTTATACAAAAAACCCCTAATCCCGAAAGGGGGGTGGGATAAGAGGTTTTTTCTGACCAACTAAAAACTAAATGTTTTCTGTTGGTATTTATTTATACGAATTTATTCCAACTTGGTTACATTTTTTATTGATTTGGAAAGCTTGCTAATATTTTATGCTTAGCTCCTGCTGGTGTCAGTATACTTTCCATTAGATAAAATTCCTCAACAATAAATTTATGAGGTTCTCCTTTTGTTTTTTTGGCTTCGACTTGCTCACCACCTTTGGCAGGTTTGTAATTGGGCGGTCTTTTATATCGTCCTAAGGTGATGTGAGCTTTGAATGGCTTGTCTGCAACATAGCCTAATTCTGACGTTGTCTGCCTGATATTATCTGATAATTTTTTAAGCTCTGGAGTCATTTTGCATTCAATCCAAACCCCTCGTGGCTGTGATGGATTTCCGAAAGGCATTGCATCACCCATTTCTATTTTAAATGGTGTGAATTGGATTTTTTTAAGAGTTTCGATCAATTGATCCGGATATTCTATGTCGTCGCCCAAAAACTGAACTGTCATATGAAATTCATTTGTATTTTTCATATCCGGGAATTGGCTTTGCAGTTTTCGTAAGTAGCTATGTAGTTCTTTTGGTACGCTGATGGAAATAAACAATCTCATGTTTTGATTTTATCAAAATCCTATTAAATAAACCGCACCCCCAATAAGAAGTCCAAAAAATAAATTAAATATTTTAATAAGCACAGAGTCTTTTACGGAATAAGAAAGCATAGGCAGCATTCCATGTCCGTCTTGTACAATTGAGCTTACGAGTAATACGGAAAATGGGATTAAACCCTGCGCGAACATCATTACGATAATAAGATGCGGACCTGATTCAGGTATTACTCCGAGTAAAGCGGCGATTATAAATATCCATAACATATTGCCTGAAATACACGCTTCGAGATTTAAATATTCAAGACCTATGTGAACAAAAAGGATGGCGAAAAGCGACCAAAGAAATATTTTAAGTAAATGTTTTTTTACGATATGTTCCCATATATGCTTTTTTAGATAATGTTCAGGTACTGTTGCGAATATAAAAAAGGCTACAGAAAGTATTGTTATAAATGTGATTTTTATCCAGTTCCAGCCTTCTTCATGTCCGATTACTCCGGCGGCCATCAGAATAATTGTACCCAGTAATAAAATTAAAATAAGACTACGTTTAAATATTACTGTTTTCATGGCTTTTATGCCGAAATACAGATGCTTTTCTTCTTCATGTATAACAAGTTCTTCACAGCATTTTTCATGTGTTTTTATTTTGAAGATTTTTACCAATTTATCTGTAGTCCATCCACCTGTTATTCCTAATATAAAAAGAATTAGGAATAAAATAAGAGCTTGTTTTGGGAACATAGCTATCATTATAAAAGCTTCGTCTCCGGATGTTGCGATCATTCCTCCGGCGATGGCTCCGAAACTTATTAATCCATGCGTATAAAATGAAACATTTGTAAAAGCACCTAAGCATCCAGGGATTGAGCCTAAAAATGAAGTTAGAGAATATTGTCTTAACTTTCCCCCTTGTATGGCTTTGTTCATCCCGCCTTTGGATAATACGTTGAGATAGTCTACAAGCACCATCATTGCAAATACGAATGTTGCAATCATTAATGCATGTCCAAAACTTTCAATTAGTATAGAGTGTTCCATATTTTAATTAACCTTTAATATTTCCAATCGGTTCAAATGCTACCACTTTTTTAGATATTTGGGAAAGTTCACATGCTTCTACAACTTCTGAAATGTTTTTATATGCAAAACCCGCTTCTTCAGCAAGGCCGGAATAGGAGGCGGCTTTTACTAAAATTCCTTTTTTTTCCATTTCATCCGCCAGATCGCGGCCTTTTACCATTTTTTTTGCCTGATGACGTGACATAGTTCGTCCGGAACCGTGAGCTGTGGATCCCCAACTTTTTTTCATGGCATCTTCTGTGCCAACTAGCAAATAAGATCCAGTTGCCATTGAACCTCCAATAATAATCGGCTGGCCTGTTTCCTGAAAATCTTCTTCCAGCTCCGGATGTCCTGGCGGAAATGCACGTGTTGCACCTTTGCGGTGAACTAACAATTTCTTTTTCTTTCCATCAACATCATGTTCCTCAAGTTTTGCGGTGTTATGTGTTACATCATAGATTTGCTCAAATCCAAGATCTTTAGGGGTTTTACCAAAAATATTACTAAAACATTTTTTAATTTGATGATAAATAACCTGCCTGTTTGCAAAAGCCATGTTTGCGGCACATGCCATTGCCGCAAAGTATTCTTGACCTTCGGGAGAGTCGAATGGAGCGCAGCTCAATTCCTTATCCAAAATCGGAATACCATATTTCGGCATCTTTTTCAGAAATTTCTGCAAATAGTCCGTTGCAACCTGGTGCCCAAAACCACGACTTCCGCAATGAAACATAATTACGATTTGATTTTGGCCGAAAATTCCAAATGCATTGGCTAATTTCTTATCAAAAATATTTTCATTGCGTACGACTTGTATTTCCAGGTAATGATTTCCGCTCCCTAGTGTTCCAATTTGATTGTGCCCGCGTTCTATTGCCCTGTCTGAAACTGTATCAGGATCAGCCCAGTTAAATTCGCCATGATTTTCAGTTCGTTCAATATCTTCTTGTTCTGCGTATCCATTTTCCATGGCCCAGCGCGACCCTTTTTTAATAACGTTTCTGAATCCTGTTTTATCCATACGAACGAAACCATGTTGCCCCGTACCGACTGGGATTTTTGCGTATAGATGATCGATTAAATCGCGAAGCCTTGGTCTTACATCATCTTCGGTTAAATTAGTTGCAATTAATCTCATTCCGCAATTAATATCAAATCCAATTCCTCCGGGAGAGATAATTCCTCCATTATCCGGGTCAAACGCCGCTACTCCGCCAATAGGGAAGCCGTATCCCCAATGTCCATCCGGCATGCAATATGCCGCCTTAACTATTCCCGGTAATGTCGCTACATTTGTCACCTGATCAAAAACGCCTTCATCCATTGTTTCTATTAATGTTGGTGATGCGAAAATTTGAGCAGGAACCAGCATACCTTTTTTGTAGATCTTAGGAATTTCGTAAATACCCGGACTGATGTTTTTTATGCCCTTTATCATACGTCTAAGATTACGGATGCCATATATCCGTCATTAGTTTTTTTTACATAATAATCGTAGTAAGTAACAGCTTTTACATCCGCGTGTGCTTCGTGTTTTTTTCGGCTTATTTTTTCTCCTTTTAAGGTCATTACAATACTGTAGGGAGTTGATTTGGTTTGAATTTTTTCAACTTTAAAGTCACTAAATACTAGTTGTTTGGCGTCTTTTAAATAAATAATTTCTTCCAAAACTGAATAAAGTAAATCTTCCAATGTGTCAGATTGTTTAGTGAATCCAACTTCTTCTTTTTCTTCTATTTTGCCCCGGTTTACCATGGCTTCGGTGACCGCCTGACAGGAATTTATTATTAATTCCTCATGGGTTTTTCCATACGCGTAAAAAGCGATGTCGGCGATGGCGATGTCGGATCGTAATTCGTAAGGTTTCATATTTAAATTAGGCTAATCCTATACTTGGATTATACCATGTGAGGTTGTAGCTTTTTAGGTTTTTAGCTTTCTAGACCATACAATAGACCTAAGAACCTAATAAACTAACAAGCTAAGAACCTAAAAAGCTGGTTCTGGTGGTATTTCCGGTGGAGCTTCTTCGGCACTTTCGGTAGACTCAGCGTCTGTGACTGGAGGTGGGGGAGGTGGAGTTTCTGCAACTGTTTCTGTTTCTGCTACTTCCTCCTTTTTTTTAAATTTTCCTTCGGATATTTCTCTTTGAGCTAAAATTTCTTCAGGATTTGTTGTTATGATTTTGTCTTCGTTGTAGCTTGCAATAATCTGAATAGCTACATGCTTTAGTCCTGCAAAGAACAATCCTTGTCCAACATTTGCGTTCAGAAGCAACTATTTTTCACCTTCAGTCAGATTAAATATTTCGGTCAATTTATTCATTGCGCTTGGTGATTGTTTGAGTAAAAGCTGCATGGATGAGTTTGTGATAATCGGTTTTCCATAACTTGATTCAACAAAGTCTTCAACGTCCTGAGTGATTGTAGTTATTCCCAAGAAATATTTACGGGCACGTTTAACTAGTCCGTATAAAAATCGTGCGCTATCTTCATATTGCATCATGCTCCATGCCTCATCGATAACTAGTATTCTGCGCTTTAGCTCGGATCGAACTGTATTCCATATGTGATTAAGAATAATATACATTGCTATTGGGCGAAGCATGTCTTCTAAATCACGAATGCAGAACACGACTAGTCCGGATTTTAAAT
>JAUXFE010000070.1 GCA_030620215.1 Candidatus Peregrinibacteria bacterium | reverse complement strand
CGGACTTTTTAATTTTATCTATGATTGATTGGCTTATTTTGTTCATAATTAAGAAATTAGTGATTGTAAGTCATTTTTTTCAGCAAGTTTTTTAAATTGTTCTTTTGCGCGATTAATTAGAGTGGCAACCGTACCCATTGGTTTCTTCAGAATATCGCTTATTTCTGAATAATCCTTGTCTTCCAAAAATCTAAGCACCAAAACATCACGATATTTTACAGGAAGATTAAAAAGAACAGCTCTTACCTTTTCGCCGAGATCCTTTTTAGCGACTTCTTCCGACACATTAACGTCACTCTCCAAAACTTCAATAAGACTGATGATGTCTTCATTATCCGTTTCCAGGCTTAAAGTTTCTTTGCCTTTGCGCTTTTTGGAATAATTTATAGCTTCGTTATGTGTAATGCGATACGCCCAGCTTGAAAATTTTAAATCGGTATCAAAATCGTTAAGATTTCGATAGATCTTCAGAAAAACCTCTTGTAAAACATCCTCGATATCCTCCCTGCCCAAACCGGTTATGCGATATATATACCGCATCAACTTCCCCTCATAACGCTGCATTAAATAAAGGAAGTAATCCTCATGTTTAAGCGTTAAAATAACAAGCTCGGAATCTGTTTTGTTTTGAAAATCTTCCATAATTTGAAACTCTAAACTCTAAACTCTAATCAAACTCGAAAATTAAAATTTAAAACTCAAATTTTAGAGTTTAGAATTTAGAACTTAGAGTTTTATGTTTAAAGTAAAACATTAATTACAATAACATAATTAAAATCAAAAATACGTCTCCTTTATATTACTACAAATTAAATAAATTTTTCTTTCATTTTTTTAAATGCTACAATCAATTCATTATCTAACCAATTAATTATGAAAAAATTATTAAATATAACCCTTATTTTTGCCTTTTCCTTTGCATTATTAACAGCCTGTAATGGTACAGCAGATTATGAGGGCACATGGTCACGTACCGGAACATATGTTAATGGAGCTATTGTTTCTACTGAACCTGCAACGCTTGTTATCAATAAGAATTCATACACATCAACTAATGAATGTGAAGTCACCGGAGCATTAAGTGTTGTAGAAGACCAGATGACTATGACAGTTGAAACAAATACCTGTCCCGGACCTGATATTATATCTGAAATAACGCAGACTTATACCGTGAAAATCGATGAGGAAGGTAAAGAAGTCATGACTTTCGAAGCGGTGTACGCCGGTCAGAATATTATGGAGACTTATGTGAGATAGAAATAATTAACGTAGAGACGCGCCGCGGCGCGTCTCTACGTTAATTAAGAAAATAGTTTGCATAAAAAAACAGCTTCTTGTATACTTTTATTGATCAACAAAAAATAAAGACAAAACATGGAAATTAACCTCAGTTGGAACCTCTTCGTAATCGTTTTCTTTACGGTAATCATAGCGTACAGTTTTATTATTGGGCGAAATCAGACACTCAAAATAATCATTGCCAGTTACATTGCAATTCTTACTTCGGATGGAATAGGTAATTTAATCGAACGTTTTTTAATAGGAGATAGGCCGCTAGTAAATATTCTTGACCTAAGTGCCACTGAAAGCTCACTCATTATAATAAAAATATTCATTTTTATTCTTACAATCGTCATCATTGCCACACGCGGACGTTTTTCAATTAATATGGGGAAAACCAATTCCCCGATGATGAGCGTAATTTTAAATCTGACTTATGGAGTGCTATCGGCAGGGCTTATTACAAGCACAATACTCATCTATTCATCCGGTGCATCCCTTGTACAGGAAACAAGCATCATTATGAACGAAGCGGTTCTGCAGATGTACAGATCTTCCTACATGGTTCAGATGATGATAAATAATTACAATTTGTGGTTCTCTCTCCCCGCAATCACGTTTGTTATTTCGAGTTTTATAGGAGAAGACGAGTAGAGCCATCAGCCAACCCACCAAAAAAGGGGTCCCCGGAAAATGCGAGGTAGGGGACGAGCGAAGCAAGAGGATGAGGGTATTTTTTGGGGAATGAGTAAAGTAAAACGTAAGCCGAAAGAGAATCCGTAGCAGAGCGAAGGATTATCTGTAGGCTGGAGTTTGATTTTACGATGGTGGGTGCACTGGGACTCGAACCCAGGACCAATAGCTTAAAAGGCTACTGCTCTACCAACTGAGCTATACACCCATGAATGACGAATGCAAATGAGGAAGTGAATGGTTATGTATAGCTCATCCTGAGCGGAGCCGAATGAATCTAGCTATACACCCACAATTGCGACGATTATATTAAGGTTGAATAAGGCAAAAGTCAAACTTATTCTCCTTTAAACAAGTGAAAAGTCCTGGAACACCCGCTATTTGACTTAATTTAAATGATGATGTTAAAATTCAATCTTATTTAATATTCACCTATTCAATGGATAACAATAAAGAATCTAATATCTCAAGCGTAAAAATTCATATTCCATACCCTGTTGTAGACTCTGATGACAGAGAAGCGATGAGAGTATTTGGAACTTCTCCAGAATCAGAATATCATCACAACTTAATAAAAATCCGAGACGGACTGAAACAACTTGGTATTACTATGACAAAACCTGAACCACAGCCCATAAAAGATCCACTGGACAGACATTATATTGTAACCGTTCCGCTTTTAAGGGGTGTTACTATTGAACAAATCAAAGATGTGTTGGCAGGTCTTAAGGTGGAGGAGTGTATGGAGTAAAAGTAAACTTATTCTTTTTTTACAATCAAATCCGGAGTATATTAATTGAGCATGAAAATATTACTATTTGGATCAACGGGATTTATTGGCTCTCAATTAAAAGAAGCTTTGGAAGAAAAAGGCTATGAAGTAGCTGGGCCACGTATTGAAATACGTAATTTTGATGAAGTAAAAAAAACTTTTGAAGAAGTTAAACCCGATTGGGCGATAAATGCTACGGGTAAGACGGGCAAACCAAACGTAGACTGGTGTGAAACCCATCCGGTAGAGACTTTTGGTGTAAACGTAGGAGGTTCTTTGTATATAGCCTCCGTAGCATTCGAAATGGGTATAAAAGTCGCTCAGCTGTCCAGCGGCTGTGTTTATACGGGTGATAATGGAGGAAAAGGATACACGGAAGAGGATGAGCCTAATTTCTTTGGCTCCCTTTACAGCCGATCCCGCGTAAGTGCGGAAAAATTACTTAAAGAGTTTTCCAATATACTGCAATTACGCTTGCGAATCCCAATTACCGGCAAATCCCACCCGAAGAATTTAATAGATAAAATGTTGCATTACCCGCAAATGATAAATGTAACGAATTCCTGCACCGTGATGGAGGATTTTATACCTGCCGTCATACAATTAATGGAAATGGGCGAAACGGGAATATTTAATATGACCAATATCGGCGCGATGAATCATGTGGAAATTATGACGCTTTATAAAGAAATTGTTGATCCGGACTTTGAAATAAATGTAATGCCGATAGAACAGCAGGACGAACTATGCAAGCGTCGCTCAAATGATGTGTTAAATACAGATAAACGTGAGAATCTAGGTGTACATATGCCGCCACTGGAGGAATCGCTTAGAAAAGTTCTGGAGGAATATAAAAAGAATTAATTTATCTCTCCATTCAACTGACCTAATAAAAAATTAGAATTACCCAAAAAGGAGTCTAGTGCTTTTTTTCTATTGTCTATTATATCCATAAAATAAGCATCAAAATCCTCACCAAAAAACGGAGTAATGGCAATCTCTCTTCCATCTCTAATTTCCCCAAGAATCAATAAGTCACCATTCTGTCTCAATAAATGAAAGGTAATATTGTTTATATCAATAGATTCTGGATTTTCACGATCACAATCAAAGGATAATTCTACTGATTTCTTTAACTGTGCATTTAAAACCTCATCCGTAATTTTTTCCCTAATAACAACAGCCTGTGTCTCTTTTTCGGCCAAAAAGCTATCTGGAGCTTCTGGTAAACCGACTAATTTTTGTAATTTTTCTGACATAATTTATTAAGTTAAAAATTAATTAATAGAATCCAATTCACCACTAATAACTTTCTTTATTACCTCTGTTTTTTTAGGGCAAATATCCGGATGTATCCATAATCCATCTTCAACAAGCCCGCCTCCAATTCCACCAGAAACACCATCGCCAGATTTTGCTCGACGATATTTAATCTCTACACCAAAACCCTGATTGCAACTCCATTCCAATTCATCAATTTCATAAAGAAGCTCATGCAGGATTCTTTCACGGCATTTTACATATTTCATTGGGCAAGTTAAGTATATCTGACCACCATAATCCCCTTTCATTACAACAGTACCATCAGTAGCATCCGTAGCATCCTGGAATGTGGACAAAATCATCATAGAGCGAACTGACAATTCATCATCAATAAAATGCTCTTT
>JAUXFE010000061.1 GCA_030620215.1 Candidatus Peregrinibacteria bacterium | reverse complement strand
CAACAGTAATAAAGGCCATCTTATTGTAGACGCAACCGTAGCGCCGGCAGATATAAAGTATCCCACGGATTTGGATTTATTAGGGCAGGCCAGAGCAAAGAGTGAATCGCTAATTGATCTGCTCTGGGAGCCTAAACAAGGTAAAAAGAAACCGCGAACCTACCGCAGGGAAGCAAAAGCTGAATATTTATCGGTTGCGAAAACGCGCAAGAAAGGTAAAAAGAAATTACGCAAAGCTATTGGAAAGCAACTGCGTTATGTTCGCCGGAATCTAAAGACGATAGAAAAGATGTTAGATGAGAAAGGCTTCGGCCCATTCCCTTTAGCTCATAAGTATCAACGCACTTATTGGATCATTCAGGAGTTGTATCGTCAGCAAAAAGAGATGTTTGACACTCAAACACATTCTACAGCGCATAGAATAGTCAGTATTTCACAGCCCCATGTACGTCCTATTGTGCGTGGCAAAGCCGGAAAAGATGTTGAATTTGGGGCTAAAATTTCATTAAGCCTTATCAATGGCTTATGCCATCTTCACAAAATAAGTTGGGAAGCTTATAATGAGAGCCAGGATTTAAAAGGGCAAATAGAAGAATACAAATTGAAATATGGATTTTATCCAACTCATGTCAGCGCAGATCAGATTTATGGCACGCATGAAAACCGGCAATACATGAAGATAAGAGGCATAAATTTCACTGGTGTTGAACTGGGTCGTCCCAAACAACTTACCGGGGAGTTGAAAGCCCATTTAAAGGAGAAGAAAAAGAAACGCCGGGAGCGTGTTAAGGTCGAGGGGAAATTTGGTGAAGGGAAACGGAAGTATCAATTAGACTTAGTCATGGCCAAGAGATCCGATACCAGCCTGTCCTGGATAGGATCGGTGTTTTTTGTAATGAATATCGCCTATCTATTGCGGGTGATATTTTTGTCATTTTTTGAAAAGGCGTATTTTTACATCAGGATTATGATCCAGTCTGTGAATGGCGAGATTCCGAAAAAAATTTACAAAATCGGCATCTAAAATTGGCGACTTTTTAAGGAAGCCTTAAGTAGGTTGCCGTTGGTGCTTAAAATAAAAAGCACCCGCTAAAAACGGGCGTTTTACAGTGGCGCCTCCCATCTGCCGGTGGTCGGATCTCCGCTTCGCTACGAAAATCGAATGACGCCAGAAGGTGCATGCTGATTTGTTATCAATTAAAAACCCGTTCTTTTAAGCGGATTTTTTGTTTCTACATTCTAAAACTCCTTGTCAGAATCCTGACAAAGTCAGAAAATTTAAGAAAGCTCTATCAGTTTATTTCATAACTCTTAATCAACAGTGGTTTCGCATTCTCAAAATCATCATATTTTTTTTAATTTTCAGGTTTCCAGACCCTAAATGACCTACTTTTCTAACATCCCGAATAAAACCTTTCGCTCGTTTAATTATTAGATTTATAATTTAGAAAACCAGAAGAACTCAATATCCTGGGTCTCATTTTTACCCATTCATAGATATACAGCATTTATTTATATACGGAATGTACCTTCCCGATATATATAAATTACTGTTGTTTAGTCTTTTTCGGAATGCCATATCTGCCCTTGGAGATAATTTTGTACTACACCTACCAAACCACCCTTAACTTTATCCCATGAGTTTTTACGGCCTACCATAACTTCAACATCCTGCCCGGTGAGCGCCTGCTTAGCTTTACTCCTTACATAGATAGCCTTTTCCGGCATAAATGTATATTCTTTATATTCATCGTGAGGATAAGGCGATACATCTACTATACTGATGTTGCGATCATTTATTTCATTTTCTATCAACTGTTTTAAATGCCGATCCGCCCAGGAAAATCCTATCGTTATCAAAGCACTGCAATTTGTCAATGCCATGCTGAAGGCATGAAAGGTATGATTATAAGGTGGAACAATTCTTAACTTTTCAGGCTCACCAAAAATAATTTCCATATTATCCGGATCATCATTCTTTTTATCATGCACAAGAATTTTCCTACCGTTAGACTTAATATACTTCCATGTAATACTGCCATGTAGCTTTATAAAACCATTTACAGGTGGATCCATTGCCAATGGGCGATCTTTATAACGCCATTCCTCAAAAAATCCCCCGTCGCGCTCATGAAAAGTACTACTGCGATCATAATAATATCGCTGATCATTTTCATAGTCCACTTTAAATAAACCTAAATATGGATATTTTTCATCTAAAGCATCTTCCAGGCATCTATCATAATTTAAAGAAAAAATTCTTGTAGAGGTTGTAGTTGGTACAAAAATAGGATCATTTGCTTGTTTATAAAAAATCTTATCTCCGATTTTGAGTCCCTGCATCTGATCTAGTTCGAGAGTGAAAAGAGTTTTAAGGTAGCTTGAATCATCATGTTTTAATAATCTGTTTATAACATATTCTTTAATTAGGCCATATAATTTATCATGATGTTTTTTTACATATTCTGCTGCAAACTCTATATCAGGTTTATCACTGCCATATTCTTTTTCATACTGCTGTTTTATTTCATTTAATATTCTTTTATCCGATTCTGAACAGTTTTCGTAGTAGTCCTTAAATAATTGTACTGATGTGGGCAGGCCGGCATCAACTGAAGCGCCAGCGCCCAATAGGATAGTATAAAAGTTTGAACTCATGATTAACTCCTGCATTATTAAATCTATCTCAAAATATTCTCCATAAAATTATACCACTCCGGGTCTTTTTTACTCATCAAAAACAAGAGTGGTAAACATAAATATAATCAATGCAATAAAATTAATTCAATGCGTCTTTCAATCCCTTTCCTGCTCTAAAAGTTGGAACCTTACGTGCGGGGATATGAATCTTAGCACCAATTTGGGGATTACGACCTGTACGTGCCTCTCTTTGCGACACATCAAACTTGCCAAAGCCGAATAAAGAGACGGATTCCCCTTTGCCCATAGTTATTTTTGTTATTTTTATAAAGCAGTCTAAGAATTTATCCGCTTCCTTCTTACTTACATCAGCGCACTTTGAAATAGCTTTTACTAATTCATTTCTGGTCATCTTTTTGTTCTCCCCTCAATTCCTCAATCGTTTTGTTTTGAGATATAATGAGTGAATCCTTTTGTTCAAGTTGTTTGGATTGAATCTCAATTTGATTTTTCAATGCTTCCTCAGATGGCTTTGAAAGGCCAATGTAGGCAAATAGAGCCGATGAGAGGATAGCCAATACCGATATAACAAAAGTCGCGATTTTCCATTTATTATCTTTTATTCCCTTTCTGTGTTCGAGGGCAATTTTCATGATCTCCCCGGCCTCTAATTTTCCTAAATTTTCACTATATTGCTTACACTCGATTTTAGAGCTCTCTTCATCCTTCAGTTCATCAATCAGGCAACGAATCTTAACGATCTTGAAGAGCGTAGCAGGATCAAACTCTTCCCCTTTTTCTAAATTTTCTATTTGTTTCAATACGTCATCTTGATCGACTAAGGGAATAGCATCTTTTCCATAAGATTCATAATAAAACATACAATTGTCTTTACATCCAGGCATAATGACCTCGCAAATTCAAATATAAATTAAACTTGAAAATTCAGCTAAGTTAAATAATTAATTAGACAAGCCAGCTACTCAAAATTCAAGAAACACTTTCACTTCATTTTCAAGTTCTTTCCGTTTAGGTTGAATACTTTCAAATTTGAATGAGTAAGTTGTCCTGGTTTTCTTTGGTGTATCACTGTAACCACAGTAATGGCAAAAGAGTCCCTTAAAAAATATCAATAATGATTTGGAATGAGTAAACTAATTAGTTAACTTTATACAATGGAAAGAAAAATAATTGCTTATAAAAACTACTTTGTTGAGTTTTACAAAGCACAAGACATCAAGATTCAAGAAAAGATTGAATATGTTTTAGACTTGGTGCGATTTGAAAACCAGGTTCCGAAAAAGTTCTTTAAATATCTTGATGATTCTGATGGAATTTATGATTGAAAAATATGGAGAGCAATAACATGAAAAATGTAACTAATTTCGAAGACCTACTTGAAAAAAAGTATGGAAAAAAAGGTACTTCAAAGAGAGATAAGTTCGATGCAGATTCTTTAGCTTTTAGATTAGGTGTTATGTTACAAGAGGCAAGGAGAGAGGCTAAGATCACTCAAGAACAACTTGCTAATAGGACAGGTACAAAGAAAAGTTATATTTCCAGGATTGCAAGAGGACAAAGTGATATTCAGATATCAACCTATTATAAACTGATTGAGATAGGTTTAGGTAAACATTTGAATATTTCGATTGGATAATAAAGACTTTTCATTTCGGACAGTTTTATTAAATTAACGGAAAGTGAAAAAGGGGAAAGAGCCGCTGTCCGGAATCACCCGGAATGGGTGTCCGAAATGCCCGGAATTTTCCAATTGTAGTAAACCACCTCAAAAACACCCTAAAATGACCATTTTGTTCTAAGATTTATTTCAATAGACGACATCCAAAAGGAAACACGGAACGACGAGTATAGATTTTTCTTGTATTCTCATTCCCATTCAGTATATTTGCCACATATCCTTCCCTAACAATCTTATTGATACTGTATTATTAGACTTTATTCAAACTGAACCACTCAGACGAACGATTTTGACACAAAATTGATAAAATTTGATTCATATGTGATAGAATTACAGGATTGCTGTCAGTATTTTTAAGAAGTGAAGTTTCAATATGGAGGGTGATTAAGATGAAATCCTTGAAAATGATTTTGGTTTTG
>JAUXFE010000030.1 GCA_030620215.1 Candidatus Peregrinibacteria bacterium | reverse complement strand
GCCCATTTTTCTAAGGATAAGTATATAATATCAACAGAACTTTTAGAACATTTTTTCATTATTTTTCTCCATATGTCTTCTAAAAAACTTTATTGTTTCCATATAAAACAAATTGAGAGAAGCTGCCCCCACGCAAATCATCCAATCCGTAAACTTTAAAGGGACTAATTCAAAAATCTTTTGAGCGCCCGGATGGTACATAACAAAAAGGGTAACTGCCAATATTAATAGCACTGCTGTAATCAAAAGGCGGTTATTAAAAACTCCGGTCATCAACACCGATTCCCTAAGTGAACGAAAGTTATATGTACCTATAATAAGCATGACTACAATGGTCGCGAACACCATTGTACGGGCCATTTCGATATTCTGAGAGGGGTTATATGAAAGGAAAACAATGAATGCTATAAGCGCGCTGAACACAGCAATGCCAAATACAATAAATGCGTTCCCTTTATTCATAATAGCTTCATCCGGGGGTCTGGGAGGCCGGGCCATAAGATCCCCATGAGCTTTATCCAGCCCCAGCCCAATAGCCGGCATTTCCTCATCAAAGGCATTGATAAACAGGATCTGGATTGCGAGAAGGGGTAGGAACTTAAAGTCAAACAGCAAAATACCAAGGAAGATTAAAATCACTTCTGTGAAGTTGCGTGAAATAAGATAAGACGAAAACTTTTCAATATTTTCATAGATCCTTCTGCCTTCCTCCACAGCTTCTACAATTGTTACAAAGTTATCATCTTGCAGGATCATGTCCGCGGATTCCTTTGTCACATCTGTACCCTTAATACCCATTGCGATACCAATATCCGCTTTTTTGAGGGCAGGGGCATCGTTCACTCCATCACCTGTCATGGCCACGATCTCACCATCTTTTTTAAGAAGATTAACAATACGCAGTTTGTGTTCGGGCTGAGTGCGGGCAAAAATTTTCACCTCTTTTAATTTCTGAAGCAGTTCTTTATCACTTAATTCATCAATAGCTTTACCTGTCATCGCTTTAAGTTCCCCATCAGCCCCAAGTCCTATTTGTTTGGCAATAGAGATGGCAGTGTGTTCGTTGTCACCTGTGATCATCATCACTTCAATGCCTGCCCGTTTACATGTTTGCAATGCTCCTTTTACTTCCGGGCGGGCGGGATCTCGCATGGCAACAAGACCTAAAAATGTCAGATTTTTCTCAACATCTTTTGTCGGCATTTTTTTTGTTTCACATGTTTTGGTGGCGATGGCGAGAACACGCAGCGCCTTTCTGGCAAAGCTATGATTCTGCTTTAAAATAGCATCTTTATCCTTTTTACTCAGTTCATGATGCTTACCATTTATAAGCTGATGAGTACAGCGTTCTAAAATTTCTTCCGGCGCGCCCTTGCTGTAAATAACATAGCGTTCCCCATCTTTATGAATGGTGGTCATCATTTTACGAATTGAAGAAAACAATATTTCCTCCACACGTTTAAATTTTTCTTCTAAATCCTCTTTTTTAAAACCGGCTTTTTCACCGAGTGTTACGAGGGCTACCTCCGTTGGATCACCAATAGGTTCCCAGTCATTACGTCCTAGTTCCAATAATTCCGCATTATTACAAAGAATATTGGCTTTAAAAAACTCATCCCATATGGAAAGTTTTTTGATTTCCTTGTCATCGGAATGGAAAGTACCGATTGGTTTATATCCCACACCTTTCACAGAAATCACCTGATTATTCACAAATAACTTCTGCACAGTCATTTCATTTTTAGTAAGAGTACCGGTTTTATCCGTGCATATAATAGTAGTACTGCCTAAAGTTTCCACCGCCATCATCCGGCGGACAATAGCGTTCTTTTTTGCCATTTTATGCATCCCGAATGAAAGAGATAGTGTCATGGTAAGAGGCAGACCTTCCGGTACAGAAGCTACCGCAAGAGCCAATGCAACGATAAGCATTTCGGTAGCCGTGGCCCCACGAAAGACACCTATAATCAATATCAAAATAGAGGCACCAATAGCTATAAACACTAAAAATCTACCAAGCTGATCTATGCGTTTCTGAAGTGGTGTGATTTCATCGATTTCCTGAATAAGAGTGGCTATATCACCGAGTTTGGTTTTCATTCCAGTCGCCGTTACCCGCGCCTGACAGCGTCCATCTACAATTTGTGTGCCGGCATGAATAAGATCACCATTTTTTTTATGAACCGAAATACTCTCACCTGTCAGCATAGATTCATCAACTTCAATATTTGTACCATGTATTATTTCCGCATCAGCCGGAATACGATCACCGATTTCTAAAGATAATATGTCATCGGGAACCACCTCTTTAGCCAAAATTATCATCAGACGCCCATCCCGGATTACAGTAGTTTTAGGTTTAACGATTTTACGAAGTGCCTCCATTGAACGCTCAGCTTTATATTCCTGAATAAAACCCATCAAAATAACAAATGCAATGATGAAATTTATCACCCAAAAATTAATTACTTCGCCTATTCCGTAGGAAATAACCGCCGCGATGATCAAAATCCACACAATCACGTTTGTAAATTGTCGTAAAAAGATTTTTAATGCCGTAAACTTGCGCTTGACCTCAAGCTCATTCAGTCCAAATTTCCCAAGCGCTTTGACCGCTTGCTCGCTAGTAAGACCGGTAATTTTTTTGGACGATGCCATTTGTTTTTTTGTTACTGGTATTATAAACTGTCTGGAATTTAGAATAAAGTATTATACAATTCACACCTTAAATGTATTATGGGATATGTATTATGGGTAATGTATTAATGAATTATGGTATATGAATGAATATAAGATTAAAACTTTTCAAGATTTAAATGCGTGGAAAAGGGGACATGAATTGGTTCTGGAAATCTACGAATTAACTAAATATTTTCCGAAAGAAGAAAAATATGGCTTAAGTGGTCAATTACGCAGAGCCAGTGTTTCTGTAACATCTAATATTGCCGAAGGATTTAGTAGAACTTTTTACAAAGAAAAAAGAAGATTTTATTCCATTGCATTAGGGTCGTTAACTGAAATTCAAAATCAACTTATAATTGCAAAAGATATTGGATATATAGATGAAATAAAACACGACATCCTTTTACCTGAAACAGTTGTTATACATAAACTACTTAACGGATTAATTAAAAGTTGTAAATCCCGCCCCACTATCCCATAATACATACCCCATAATTCATTTTAATTGAAGAAAGTATTACTAATCATCGCCACTCTTTTTCTTTTGACGGCTTGTACTCCGGATGAGTCCCAGTTTAAATCCGACGTGCCAACTACACGTCCGTCTTTTGAGAATCGAGTAGGTGAGCCAATTGGTGAGCAAATAGATGAGCAAATTGATCAATCGGCTCCCCAAGCGGCTCTCCAATCTGCTCTCCCATCGGAAATCAACTTGGATGTTCCATTCTTTCCCCAAGCCCCAGATGCCGATTGGGGAATGCCATGGCAGGAAGCATGTGAAGAAGCGGCAGTCCTGTTAGCCTACTATTACGCAACCGATCAATCACCAACAAAGGAGGAGTTTAAGAAAGACGTCCAAAAACTTGTTGATTGGCAAATTGAGAACTTTGGATCTTATGAACATACGGATATTGAACAAACGGCAGAGATGTTGCGAGAGAATTTTTTAAACAATCAAACCGATCCCGAAGGCGGGATTCGCGAATCCCGCCTTCGGGGGAGTGATTTGGTAATTTTAAATAATCCGACCATTTCAGAACTTAAATCCGAACTCGCTCAAGGTCATGCGATAGTAGCACCTTTCGCCGGTCGCCAACTAGGCAACCCATTCTATACCGGTGAAGGTCCGCTTTATCACATGATGGTTTTAAAGGGATACGATGAGACGCACTTTATCACAAATGATGTCGGCACAAAACGCGGGCACAATTTTATTTATCCATATCAAACAATCATGTCTGCTATGCATGAGTGGCATGACACAGATATAAATTCAGGTGCAAAAAAAGTTATAGTTTTGTATAATGAGCTCCTTTAATAATATTGTATGACTCCACCTGATAAAAAAGAACCAAAGGGAATTAGGATTAAATCCGTATTAAATCCTCCGGATAAAGCTATTGAATTAGGCAAGCAACACGCAGGGGTTAGGGCTGATGTCGGTTATACAGTAGATATGACAGACGGAAAAAGGAATGAATGGGTAGTAACTTTAACAAGAGGCCACTTTAACGATTTATTCAGAGCAATAAAAGGTGCAGAATTTGTTAACATTATCGAGTTCGTATTTGATGAACCGACTAAAACAAAATCTAGCGATTCTGAGATTCCCGTTTTTTTAGAAGAAGAGGAAACACAGCAGCCAAAATAATAACCTGAATAACAAGTCCTCCCGCAAAACTGGCAGGTATTGCATAAACCCCAATACTCGGTACCAGTGTTTTTGCTGAGATGATTATTCCTAAAATAATAAATGCATGAAGTGTCGCCGGAATAATGGTGTTTTTAAGCGAATAATATGCCCGATGATAAGCGTGCAATAAACTTTCCAGCGGAACCGCTATACAATAGACCATTAGAACACCGGCAAGCAGATCGATATCCGACTGGCCAAACTCTCCGCCACCCAAAAGCAGTCCGACGACTTGTTTGCTAAGCAGAGCGAGCGTAATGGCTGCCAATGTTGTGTAGATCATGGATTTTAATCTATTTCTCTTAAAGTCCCTGCGGAATTTTGCAAAGTTCCCCTTGCCCGCATCATGAGAGAGAGTCGGATACATGGCCATAGCAATTGCAATACCGAGTAGGCTGACAGGCAGGCTCATAAAATTACGGGCATAGCCATAAACTGCCACACTACCCTCCGCCAAGCTGGATGCGATACTCGTAAATGCCATAACCATAATAAACCACATGGCGTACTGAACTATTTTTGGAAGCATTAATGTAATTGTCTCTTTAATCTCTGGTGAAAATGTAAAGTCGATCCTATTCTTAAAGTTGTATTTCTTTTTCTTAAGCGGACGTAATCTATTTAATAAATGAAGAAAAACACCCATAACCGTTCCCATAACCAAGCCGACGATACCAAATTTTGGGACGAGGAAAATAATACCGATTATTATTCCTATATTGTATAAAGCTGGTGAAAGCCCAAACCAGAAAAATTCTTTAACACTGATTAAAATCCGTCCATACGAATTACTTAAAGTGAAAAGAATAGGGGAGAAGAGTAAAACTCTGGTCAGCAGAATATATTTGTCCAATTCTTCCCCACTAAATCCCGGTACGAGAAAATGAGCGAATAAAGGAAGGGTAAATGCGATAATAATTGCCACAAAAATAATCAAAGTCAGCCCCCATGTAATCATCTGATTGGCATAAGCATAGCCAAGTGATTTTTTCTCGTCATATTGTTTGGTAAAAATAGGAACAAAAGCGGCTGACAACGCAGTCCCCACCAATACACCAAGTATCATATCCGGAATAACAAATGAAGCGTTGTAAATATCCAACGTCCGTGACAAGCCAAATGTCTGCGCCAGAATACGATCGCGTAAAAAACCAAAAAAGTAAGAAAGTCCTGAACCAAGTGTCAGACTCCAGGAAGAGTGGAAAAGAACGGTTTTCCAATTCCCAGATTCCTTTAATGCCTTGAGGGCCTTTATCATTTAGGTTGTAGCTTTTTAGCTTTTTAGCTACTTAGATATTCTACAACCTACAAGCTACAACCTACAACCTAATTAGTATATAATTTAGCCATGAAACTTGAAGGTGAAAAAATATATCTCAAACCATTTGGCAAAGAGTACGCGGCTGATTGGGTCCGCTGGACTCAGGATGAAGAAGTAATTCGTTATGGCGTAATGCGTTCCTATACTTTAGAAGAAGAGCTAAAGTTTATTGAAGATTGGAAAAAAGATCCTGATCCGGATCATATTTTTTGCATATTCATTAAAAAGAATGATAAATTAATCGGAAATTGCGGAACCCATAAGCCAAAAAATAAAAAACATGCAGATAAAACTTTTGTAGGAATTGCGATTGGTGAAAAAGATGAATGGGGCAAGGGTTATGGTACTGATGCTATGAAAACTTTACTCAAATATGTAAAAGAAGAACTCGGATTAACGGAAGCTTATTTAAATGTCGACATTCCACATATCGCGGCTCAAAAATGTTATAAGAAGTGCGGATTTGAAATTTTTGTAAAAGAAAAAGCTCCCGAACGAACAAATAGCGGGGGAGAGCAATATGTTATGAAGGTAGAATTATAATTACCACATCCCAGATACCCTTTCCTCTTTTTCATCTTTATCTTCATCTTCACGCGCCGATTTCAGAGAAATCTCATATATTTTCCTATATTTTTCAAGCCCTGCAAATACAACTGCTTCATCTTCCTTTTTGCAAAGTCCAAGATTGCAGTATCTAACAAGTTTGATCTTAACTCTGAACAATTGTATTAAAGTATTTGTACATAAATTACTAAAATCAATTTTATTTTTTACTAATCCACTCGAAATACCCACAGCAACACGCTGTTTTTCATCATCATCGATTTCCAGATTTTCTTCCATCCAATCCGCAAATTGAATGAGTCGGGTTTTTGTGTACATTTAGTTTGGAGGGCTAATTTTGAATCTAAATATATTGATTTACTGATTTAAGTCAAGAAAATCAGCAGGTCAAATGAAAAGCGCCTGCAACTTTTTTACCTTCGTCCGATAGCTTATTATAGGTTTTTACCGCATCACCGGTCATTTCAATAACAAGCTCAACACCAATGTCCTTTTTGATGTAATCAATGGTCTTATCCGGCACATTGCACATCCCCGATGCACCACTGCCAATCACAAGTACATCAAAATCCTTGGGCAGATCCTTTAAATCCTCAATATCCACAACGTGCCCCTCTTTGCGCCACCAATCAATCGTTTGCCCATCAAAAAGAATCAAGTCGTGATCATAGGTTTTATTATCGATGGTGATTTGTCCGAAGTTGTAGTTGTTAATCATAATTTTGTAAAACTCTAAACTCTAAGTTAAAAACTCTAATCAAGCTCAAAATTCAAAATTCTAAAATTTGAACTTTGATTTTTAGACTTTGGGTTTGCTTTGAGTTTAGAGTTTAGAACTTTGAGTTTTAAATTATGCATTTACTGTCATATTTTCAAAGTCCGGAACTACTAAAATAGGCATCATGCCAAGATGGAACGTAGCCTCGATTGCCTTTTCCATCTTTGCCAGATCGATATCAGATTTATCGTAATCTCCATACGTTTGGCTAGATCCATACAATCGGCATTCTACATAATCTTCGATCATTTCCAATTCAATTTTCCCGCCACCGATTATGATTTTTTTAATGGCTGAACTATCCGGATCTGTCACACCCAGATCATAAAGCATTGTGTTGTGGTAGATATCCATTTTGTCATATTTTTCCTTGGGAACTATCTTGGCGATGAATTTGCCATCGTCCATTATCACAAATTTACCTTTAAATAATTTTATTCCTCCAAAACCCTCAAGATCCTCGCCCCAGATCTTAATGTCGGGAAGATTTTTTAAGACGTTTAAGTCGTCAATTTTTTTAACCATGATTTTGTTTTTAATTTCACCTATATTTTACCATATTGCACCCATTCAATGAAAGAACAACAACCTTTTTTTAATTTTCAACTGATTCCGGTTCCTGATAGGCAAAAATTGCATAAGCAATATTTTCAGATACTAT
>JAUXFE010000075.1 GCA_030620215.1 Candidatus Peregrinibacteria bacterium | reverse complement strand
TCGGTAAAATCCTGGCACCAAACTGGCAACAAAGAAAAAACCACCTACAAAATGAATTGTAAGTGGTTCATTATTAAGTGGGCCCAGATGGGCTCGAACCAGCGACCCCCTGATTATGAGTTTCCTTTTTTTGATATATTATTCGTTTAGAAAAAGTCGGGTTATTTGAGTTATATTCATCATTATCAGGGTTTTATGTGGTTACGCCGGTATAATTAACTGTTCATTATATGTAAAATATTACACTGGTTTACATGGATTTGTAGGAATACTGGCGAAAATACTGGCGTCGAATCTTCAATATCACAAATTTGTAACAATTGTCCTTAATCCAAATCTGTCTTAACTTCGAAAATCCACCTAGACTTTGTCGTTTTTTCCACTGTAGGGAAATAAAAGAAATTTCTGGTGTAGCTTCGAAAAATCGATGTAACTTATCCATAATTTTGAAAGAATTACCCCGATTTCATGCCGTCCAAGCCAATTTCGGGGTTTTTCTATAAGTTGCACCAATTCTATCTCATTGTCAATCAGAGTTTTCACCATGTTTTCACCATATGCGAATATCCCTAAAGAAAGATAACATTAGAAGCACAGTCAGCTACAGTAAATATGTCATCTTTGGCGGTGTTGTAATCACTGAGACACTAAGAAACCAAGAGTTTACTGTTTAAATTCTAGTACTCCACCTTCCCATAGGTCATATATTTTTATAAAGTTGTCCTCTACATTTTGTCCGTTAAAATAAAACTTGGGGAAATTGGTGTTGCTGTTTGATACATCTCGGGCAATAATTTTTAGTTTTTTATTCTTTGGTAACTCAAGCTGAATCTCTTCAAAATAAGGTAAACCTAGCGCATAAGTTCCATCGGTTGGTGTTAAAGGATAAAAGCCCAAAGAGCTAAAAATATACCAAGCCGACATTTGTCCGGCATCGTCGTTACCCGACAATCCATCAGGCGCATTCTTGTAATTTTTGTTTATGATTGGACGTACCCATTGTTGGGTAAGATCAAGACGATTAGCATGGTTAAACATATATGCATAATGATGACCCGGTTCGTTGTCGTGGCGGTAATGGCCATCCTCAAAATTTTCTTTTAGCTTGTTAACAAAGGCTTGATTGCCTCCCATTAACTCAATCAAGCCCGGGGCATCTAGCATAACACAAAACAGGTAGGTCCAATTGTCTCCTTCGGTAAAAGCGCCTACGTCTTCAGCCCACGATCCATCGGCATTTTTGGCGCGAAAAAACTGATTTTTTGTATCAAAGGTATTAGAGTAGTTTTTAGAGCGTTTAATAAAATAGTTGTACTCCTCTTTTTTGCCCAAAGTTTTAGCCAAATTGGCTGCACAGTAATCGTCAAGAGCAAACTCCAAAGTACGCGAAGCCGACATGCGTGTAACATCGGCAGCAACATAGCCTAGAGTAGTGTAAGAGGCAATACCTGCACGAGCTTCGTAGGTCCAAGGATCTCCATTTTTCCAATTGTCGTTACCAAGTGGTGGTATAAACGAGTTACGCATAATAGATTGCCATGCCGTATTTACATCAAAACCGGTAAAACCATTAATGTAAGCATCGGCCAAAATAATATCACAGTGTGTGCCAATCATCGAGTTGGTGTAGGTTAAGTTGGGCCATTTGGGCATCCATCCGCCTTGTTTATACATTTGCACCAACGACTGCATCATCGGGCTAATTTGTTCCGGAACTAGTATTTGTAACAAGGGATGTAAGGAGCGAAACGTATCCCATGTTGAAAAAGCATTGTACGAAGTGCCTTTGTGTACCTTGTCGTCAAAAGCACTGTAATATTTGCCGTACTCGCTAATGTTACGCGGATATTGTAAAGCGCGATACAACATGCTGTAAAACAATGCTTTATCATCTTCATTGGAGCTTTTAATTCGAATTTTATTTAGCAAAGTGTTCCAACGTTCTTTGGTTTCTGTTTTTTGGGCTTCAAAACTTTTCTGAACCGGAATTTCTTTATTTAGGTTTTCAGTGGCTTGATTGAAACTAACCAAAGACGAGCCAATTCGAACACCCACATTACTATTGCCTTTCTTAAATTTAACGTATCCGCCAATTTTACGACCTTTCAACTCCAAGTTTTTTTCATGTACTTCTTCTCCTAACCATTGTCCATAATCCGATAAGTAGTTGTGATTTACAGTTAATGAGTCGGCTGTTGTGTTGGCTTTCCATGTTCCAAAGTCGGCAAATTCCTGGTCAAATTTTAGTACATAGTAGCCTTTAAAATTGGGAATGCTGTGCCCAACGTGATTGTCTTCTTGATGGTCGGAATTATAAATATGAATTTCATTTTTATCGGGATAAAAACGAACATATCCTCCAGCCCCCTCCGTTCTTAAGGGCTCGCGTGAGGCTTCAAAAAATAAAATCCCTTCACTTTTTTGGGGATAAGTAAATTTAAAAAACGAACATTTGTCACTAGCTACAAACTCAGTCTCAATGCGTTTTTTATTGGCATCTTTAAAACTGTTTTTATAATAATAGGGAGTAGAAATTTCGTCATCATGCGAAAAGGAAACTGCTCTATCTTCTGGGCTAATTTTTAACTCGTCGGATTGTGGCATAATGGTTAGAAAGCCATAGTCGCCCATCCAAATAACGGGCTGATGTGTTCCCATAAAACCAATTAATTTTTTGTCGTCATAATGATATGGGCGTTTAGAAATCATGTTTAATCGAGTTGCTGCCGTCCATTTCGTCATGCCAAAGGGAGTGCTTACTTCGGGGATTAAACCGCCGTATTCGGTCGGATGGGCACCAGTAGTTCCAATCATGTTATTAACGTAGTCGATAGCTTGTTTCTGCCCATGCACATTAATAGTAAGAATAGCCAGACAAAAAAGTGTAATAATAGTTTTATACATAGTGTATTTCTTGTAAGTATTCCGGTGATACCCTGCCAGTGATTCCGATGATACCCTGCCAGTTTCAAAGATCGATTTCTGAGGCTAATTTATTCATTTTTTCAACTTGTTTTTTCTCATAGTATCACCTTTTAATTCTATTCGATGAGATGAGTACACAATACGATCAAGTATGGCATCTGCATTATCATAACATTTGCATAAGGCTAACGGAATTATCGACCGATTGGTGCATACATCATACCGGATCGAATTGAAGGGACCGAGCTTAAGAAGAAAACTGTAAAAATGTCAGTCTAATCTGTTCTTTGAGTTAAAACCCAGAGGGGTCAATATGACCGAATTGGGGGGTCAGTATCTCCGAAATATCCAGAAAGCAATCAGAAGTGCAAAATATGGAGGAAGGGGTAAAAGAAAGAAATGATACAGCTTGTACAGCACTAAACATTAGAAGCAAATAATTGTCCGATTATTTGATGCTTTAATTCGGGGGAGGTTGAGACCCATTTTCGGAGAATTCAGAAAGGGCTGATTATTTGGTGGAGTTTTTGATATGAGGATATTAATGAAAGGTGTGAATTCCCACCAACCATCTCGACAAATCCTGGCACCAAACTGGCACAAAAAAAAGGAGTTACAATTTTTACATCGTAACTCCTTGATATTAAGTGGGCCCAGATGGGCTCGAACCATCGACCCCCTGATTATGAGTCAGGTGCTCTAACCAGCTGAGCTATGGGCCCTGAAATAAAGTGTCTGGTTAATTTCCCGATTAGGGGATTGCAATATTACACAATTTACAAATATCTGGCAATAGTTTATCTGATCTTCAAATGATACGCAGCTCCCCACTCGATCCAATCGGAACGCACCCCGTTTTTGGATTTAATGGCGATGTGGACATACAGGTGATCGGTGATGCGAATTCTTCCCCCGACCCGGGTAAACCAGAATCCCCTGTCATTGGTATACTGGCGGAAATAGGTGCCCAGATTAATAAGAAGGGTAAGTCGGTGTACTGTATACTGATAGCCCAGATGTGAGCCTAAATACATTTTCTGAAAAGTGCTTACTTTTTCAGGAGGAATTCCCTTGATACCATACTCAAGCGAACCGTCAAATAATACATCAATTCCAAAAGTAACTGCCATCTTTGGATTGAAATTGAAAGCATAATCGCTTGTGAAGGAGGAGGTAAAGTACCGGGTCCCTTCCGTTTCCCCCAGGGGAAATACTTCCACAGTACCAACGGCAACCATAAATTGCAATTCATTCCATGGATCAAACTCAGGAAGCTCTCTGT
>JAUXFE010000043.1 GCA_030620215.1 Candidatus Peregrinibacteria bacterium | reverse complement strand
TGAAGCTATTATGAATAAAGGGAACGCATTTATTGTATTTGGCATTGCTGTGTTCAGCGCGCTTATAGCATTCATTGTTTTCCTTTCGTATAACCCCTCTCAGAATATCGAAATGGCCCGTACAATGGTGTTCGCAACCATTGTAGCCATGCTTATTATAGGTACATATAATTTCCGTTCGCTTAGGGAATCGGTGCTTGTAACCGGAGTTTTTAATAACCGCCTTTTGATTACAGCCGTGCTTTTAATATTAGCAGTTACCCTTTTTGTTATGTATCATCCGGGCGCTCAAATGATTTTTGAATTAGTCCCTTTAAAATTTACAGATTGGATGATTTGCGTGGGGGCCGCTTCTCTCAATTTGTTTTATATGGAAACAATAAAGTTTTTTAGAAGACATATGGAGAGGAATAATTCTGATTTGTGATTTCAGATTTCTGATTCCCATCTTAGATTTAATATTTTGTATTGATAGCACATATGGATTGAAGGGCAGACTGTGAGCCTGCCCTACCAAAAAAAGGGGCCCCGGAATAGGGTAATAGCTTAAATTTGAATAAATTCTCTCCACTCTGTTCCGTGAATTTAATCAAATTTATCCTACGTTCCAGTCGTCCGCTATCGCAAACTCCTTACACTTCGGAACGCTATTTCTCGCTACTTACTAAAATGCGAGGTAGGGGGCGAGCGTAGCGAGGAGAGAGGGGTATTTTTTGGGGAATGAGCAAAAGTATACGTAAGCCGAATCCCGCTCAGCGGGAGTAGGCTGGAGTATACTTTTGCGATGGTAGGGCCAAGGGGAATCGAACCCCTGTTACCAGGATGAAAACCTGGCGTCCTAACCACTAGACGATGGCCCCACGCTGAGAAATTATAACGGGCAAGACAAAAAAGTCAATTTTTTATAATTTACTGTTCTTAAATTAACCTATTTATTCCACTGTGGCCAATATATATCATCAGGATCACGTCCATCATCGCGGGCTTTTCTTTTAACTGGTTTGGATGATTTTCTTCTGGCAGATTCGGTTTGCTCACTACCTTCGGCCGGCTTTTTCTTTTCTTTAATCAGTAATTGTAGTTCGCCACTAAAAGCATGCCTGCCTTCTGTTATTTCAATTTCTTCGTCGATGAATAATTCTGTAAGCCTTTTTCGTGCCTCTCCGATATCAGTTGATTTAATATATTGATTCTCTCTAACTCCTTCCAGATCTGTGTGTAGTGGTTTTTGTCCGCCTTCAAAATGCGTTAAACCGGTTAATGCTTCAGAGATTCGCCCTCTTTCACTTAGGAGGTTAAATTCTATTATAAGTTGAACATCTTCAGCTGGTTTTCCTTCAAAATCTAATTTTAATTGTTTCTTTGATGCTTTTGCTGCCATTTTTGAGTTATTTAGATTAACATAATTATACCATAAAGCTATATATTTGTAAATACTATTTGAAAGCCATAATTAATGGGGTATACTAAATTCACTTATTAATTTCTTCAAAATGGTAAAAAGAGCTCTTATCTCACTATCAAACAAGGATGGCATTGTAGAATTCGCCAAAAAACTTTATGGCAAAGGTGTGGAGATTTTGTCGACCGGAGGCACGGCTAAATTACTTCGGGACAATGGAATTGATGTTGTAGACGTCAGCAAATACACCGGTCATCCGGAAATGATGGATGGAAGGGTTAAAACTTTACACCCAAAAATCCATGGCGCGCTTTTGGCGTTACGGGACAATCCCGATCATATGAAATCTGCCAAAGAACATGATATTGGGTTAATAGATCTTGTGGTTGTAAACCTTTACCCATTTGAAGAGACTATAAAGAAAAAGGACGTTAAATTAGAGGAAGCTGTTGAGCAAATAGATATTGGTGGACCTTCGATGCTTAGGAGCGCGGCTAAGAATTTTAAATATGTAACGGTTGTTACGGATCCGGGTGATTATGAATCAGTCTGGAAAGAGATTGAGAAAGACGGTGATACGTCTGAGGACATGAGGCGTGGATTAGCTGAAAAAGTTTTTCAATTAACCGCACATTACGATAGTTTGATTGCAAATTATCTGACCGGTGGTAAATCGGAGCATATTATTGTGGAGAAGCTTATGGACTTACGGTATGGTGAAAATCCGCATCAGAAAGCCGGTTTTTATAAAGACAGAAATGGACATCCGGAAGCTTCTCTTGTCCGCACTGAGCAATTTCAGGGCAAAGATCTTTCCTATAACAATATTATGGATGCCGATGGGGCTTTGAGCCTGATCAGAGAATTCAGCGAACCGACGGTTGCTTTTATAAAACACGCGAATCCATGTGGGATAGCAACCAATAGCAAAATTGAGGATGCGTTTATCAATGCTTATGAAAGTGATCCTAAATCCGCGTTTGGAGGTGTTATCGCGTTTAATCGTCCGGTTACAAAAGATATCGCGCAAAGTATTATCAGTAAATTTTTCGAAGTTGTAATCGCGCCGGATTTTGAAGAAGGGTCTCTGGATGTATTTAAAGAAAAACCTAATCTTCGCGTACTTAAAGTCGGTGACATAAAACCGGAACCTGCGGGACGGACGTACAAAAAAGTAAGCGGAGGACTTTTGATTCAGGATCTGGACACCAGGCAGATTTCAGAAAGTGATCTAAAGGTGGTCACTAAACGTAAGCCGACAGATAAAGAGCTGGAGGACTTGTTGTTTGGCTGGCACGTTGTTAAACACGTGAAATCAAATGCAATCGTATTAGCTAAGAACGGGATGACAGTTGGAATCGGTGCCGGACAGATGAGCAGAGTGGATGCGGTTAAGATAGCGATTGAAAAAGCCATGAACCGGGAAGATAATTCAGTTCTTGCCAGTGACGCCTTCTTTCCTTTCCCGGATAATGTGGAAATCGCAGCCGAACATAAAATCACCGCAATTATTCAGCCCGGCGGTTCGATTAAAGATGAAGAAGTTATAAAAGCTGCTGATGATGCCGGTATTGCGATGGTGTTTACGGGATCGAGGGCGTTTTTGCATTAAGATATCTATTTTCCCAATTGACTGCCAATTGACTAAGTCGATAGGCAGTCAATTGGGAAAATGTTGGATATCAAATATTAAAAAGTGGTTTTTTATCGTATAATACTAACGTCATGGATTTACCAAAAACCCTAAAATCCACTCTCAAAAAAATCACTCCTTTCAAACGGGTGGTTGTCGGCGTGTCCGGTGGTGCGGATAGTGTGGTGCTGGCACATGTACTTAAGAAATTAGGATATGAAATTATAATCGCTCATCTTAACCATCAGCTTCGAGGCAAAGAAAGTGACAAGGATGAACAGTTTGTTAAAGGCTTGGCAAAGGACTGGGGAGTTCTTTATTCGGTTAAACAAGGATTTATTCCAAAGGAAGGCAATTTGGAAAACAACGCCCGAAAAGTCCGTTATGCTTTTTTGGAGGATGTTAGAGAGAAATATGATGCGGACTGTATTGCAGTCGGGCATCATATGGATGATCAGATCGAGACGGTTTTGATGCATATGGTAAGAGGATCAGGACTTCGTGGACAGGTTGGAATTAAATACCAAAAGGACAAATTGATCAGGCCGATGCTGGATGTAAAACGGAGCAAGGTTCTGGATTACGCGAAAGAGAATAAATTGGATTATCGGACGGACGAGAGTAATAATGACTTGAGTTATAACCGTAACTTTTGGCGGCATTTGGTAATCCCCTATTTAAAAACCTACTATTCCGACGGAACCCCGCTGAGCGGGGGTTCGTCTGATTCAACTCAGGACCAGGGCAAAGCCACTGCTCCTTCGGTCAGTCTTTATGAAAAAATTAAGGATATCAATACCAAGGCCAGTACCCGACTTGAAAACGTATCCAAAAAAGCAGATGACTGGACTAAGAAATATCTTATAAATTCCGTGGGTGCTCCTATTGGTGCTCCTATTGGGGATGAAAAAGGTAATACCCCCATTGGAGCCCCAACGGAGCCCCCATTGGGAATAAATTCAAATATTTCATTTAAACGAGCTCAGTTCAACAGGCTGTCAGAGCATATAAGAATTGAGATTCTTATCCAGATGCTGGGTGCAAAAGATCTTTATGGTACAACATTGAGCAGGCTTGTGGATTTTACTAAATTCGGACAATCCGGCAAAAAGCTCGAAGTTAAGGACAAAGTATTTTTCATCGAACATGATGAGATACTGGTTCGCGATAAATCATGGGAAGCTCCTAAACTGCCTAAATCCAAAATCACAGTTAAGGGCATCAAATGGGGCAAAATCACCATTAAATCCAAATATGGTAAACCTCTTTATGTCCGCCAGTGGAAGGAGGGCGACAAGTTTCAGCCAATAGGTATGAAGGGAAGCAAGAAAGTTCAGAATTTATTTGTAAATAAAAAAATTCCAAAGAGCCAGCGCAGTCAGGTTCCTATCATAGTGGATGAAAATGACAACATTATGGCTGTAGGTGATCTGAGGGTGGCAAAAGGAGGAGGCGATTTAAAAAAAGATTTAATAATTAATACCAGTGGCTAATCCATGGCTAATCCGTAGCTAATCCGTGGCTGATCCATGGCTGATCCGTGGCTAATCCAATAGCTGCAATCGGATAAGCAATAGGATAAGCTATAGGATAAGCTATAGGATAAGCTATAGGATAAGCCATAGGATAAGCAACCGGAAATATTATGAAAAAAATACTAGCAACACTTATCTGTCTAATATTAACCGCCCCCTATGCGTTCGCATATTACGGATACACAAGACGTGTTCCGGTTCTTTATACCAATACAAATGCAAATAATGTTGTAATAGAGCTTGGAGGAAAAAACATGCTTCTTCATTATTCCGGAGGTTGCGATGCGGTGGCAAATAATGAGCAGGTGATGATCAGTGTTCGTACGGTGTTGGATGGATATGGTGATGATTTAGTGATGAGCAGTTATCAAAAGTGTGTTATCGACCAAGCGGAGGAAATTAACGGCGTTTTAATTGTAGCTAATGCGTATTCTGGCAACTCAGCTGTAGTAATGGATGATAAAGGTGATATGTATTACATACAATATGGTACGGAATGTTCGAGGCTTCCCGCTTACGAAGGAGCGACTGTATTTTTACGTAGATATGGTTCCGGACTGGCTGTAGGTGATAAAATTTATTTACCGGAAAAAGAGGGTTCCTGTTCTATATTTTATGTTGATAAATATGAATCTTCCGAAGAACCGATAGTTGAAGAAAAAACTGAGGATGATATTAAAAGACCCACTTCTGCTACCAATGTAACGGCCACACCTGGAAATAATTCAGTTTCTTTAAATTGGCGTGCCGCCAGCGACAACGTTGCAATCGATCATTATGTAGTGAGCTATTCCCAATACAGCTTTACCGCGAAAAATTACACTTATGAAGAAATGCCGAATAAAATCAATACCGGTTCAAATAAAACTAATTATGTAATTAAAGATCTTGAAAATGAAGAGGCTTATTTCTTTTATGTCATTGCTGTAGATACGAGCGGAAACATCAGTTCAGATTGGAGCGTAGAAGCAAACGCCACTCCAAAGAGCTCTATTATGAGCTGGGATACGGAAAGAAAACCGGTAAGATTGCTTATATATAAAGTGCAGAATACTCCGGATTTATTTCTATTTAAGTGGAACAGAATACCTTCCTTCGTACGCCAAACAGTTACTTTAGATGTGGATAGAGTGCGTGATTTTGGCGTTACAAATTGGAGCAGGGACTATATTCACATTTACAAAAATGCCGACAGAAAGGGTAAGGCTCTCAAATTAACAGTTCGCCAATTTGATATTTACGGCCAAATGTTTATGAAGGAATATAATTTTGAATTTTAATTTCTTTCCAATTGACTGCCTATTGACCTAGTCGATTGGAGGTTGATTGGAGGTCGATTGGA
>JAUXFE010000045.1 GCA_030620215.1 Candidatus Peregrinibacteria bacterium | reverse complement strand
TGGGTGGTGATGGCTGGGCATATGATATTGGTTACGGCGGACTTGACCACGTATTTGCGTCGGGAAGAAATGTTAATATCTTAGTATTAGATACCGAGGTTTATTCAAATACGGGAGGACAAGCCTCAAAAGCAACTCCACTCGGAGCGGTTGCAAAATTTGCTGCTGCTGGCAAACCAACCGGTAAAAAGGACCTTGGAATGATGGCGATGAATTACGGAAATGTGTATGTCGCGCAAATAGCGATGGGCGCTACCGATCAACAAACCGCCAAGGCATTCCAAGAAGCGGAATCTTATGATGGCCCATCAATGATTATTGCATATAGTCATTGCATAGCGCACGGTATCAATATGCAATATGGACTCGATCAACAAAAAGCAGCAGTAAATAGTGGGCACTGGATATTGTATAGGTATGATCCACGAAGAGAAAATGAAGATAAAAATCCGTTGCAAATTGACTCTAAAGCCCCGTCTATTCCTCTCGCAGACTATATTTATAAAGAAACGCGGTATAAAATGCTAACCAAGAGTATGCCGGAAAGAGCAAAAACCTTGCTAGGCGCTGCAGAAGAACAGATTAAACATAGATGGCAGAAGTATCAGGAAATGGCAAAACCAACTACTCAAAAAAAGGTATAAGGAAAAAGATAATGAGCCTTAAAACAAATTATTTAGGATTTAAACTAGACAATCCGTTGATCCCATCCGCATCTCCCTTGTCGCGCGAAATAGATAGTGCCAAACAATTAGAAGATGCAGGTGCTCCGGCGCTGGTAATGTATTCACTCTTTGAGGAAGAAATAGAACACGAAGACGCAGAGCTTGATCATTATTTGTCGCACGGAGGGGAAAGTTTTTCTGAATCCCTTTCATATTTTCCTGACCATTACGATTTTTCTACAGGACCCGATGAGTATCTGGGGCAAATACGTAGACTAAAGGAAAGCTTGAATATCCCCGTAATTGCGAGCCTGAACGGAATATCGCAAGGCGGATGGATTGAGAAAGCCAAGCTCATGGAGAATGCTGGAGCCGATGCTTTAGAATTAAATGTATATTATTTGCCGACAGAACCAAACCAATCCGGAACCGAGGTTAAGAATATTTATATCGATATTTTAAAAGCAGTAAAAGAAAATATTTTGATACCGGTAGCTATGAAAATTGGATACGCGTTCAGCGCCCTTCCCTCTTTTGCAAAAAGAATAGAAGATGTTGGAGCAGACGCACTTATTTTATTCAATCGGTTTTATCAACCGGATATAAATCTTGAGAAGCTAGAAGTTGAGCCTGCCCTTTCTTTAAGTGACTCCGACGAAATACGTCTACCGCTAAGATGGATAGCCGTTTTGCGGAATCAACTGCAGATGTCATTGGGCGCCACAAGTGGTGTACACACAGTACAAGATGTTCTTAAGTTAACAATGGCCGGTGCAGATGTTACATTTATGACTTCTGCGCTTTTGAAATATGGTCCCGAACATATAACGAAACTAAAGCAAGAACTCATTCAGTGGATGGAAGAACATGAATATGAAAGCTTAGATCAAATGCGTGGATGTATGAGCATGAAAAACGTGAAAGATCCGGGCGCATTCATGAGAGCAAATTATATTAAAACACTCAGAGAATATCAAAACACAAAATAATTTTTAAAATTAAGTTTTCCAGTATCGTCGGTCGTCGGACAACTAATTCATTAGTTATTTCCTTTCAACTATAATTGCGCTAATTTTAAAGCTAATTTGAATTAGTAGGTTACTTAAATAGTTGCTTTTACAATATTGAGAAGGAAATGGACAACAATAGGAAAAATATTGATATAGACATACAAGAAACTCAAGAGTGGACAGAGTCTCTTAGAGCCGTTATAGAAAACCAGGGTCCGGAAAGAGCACATTTTTTAGTTGAAAAAATGATGGATTTCGCACGTCGAAACGGAGCGAAAATTCCGTATAAACAAACAACGGCATATTTAAATACAATTCCTGTTTCACAACAAGCTAAATTTGGTGGAGATCGCAAAATTGAAAGGCGGATAAAATCTTTAATAAGATGGAACGCAATGGCGATGGTTGTAAGGGCAAACAAAGAAAGTCCTGGGATTGGAGGTCATATATCTTCTTATTCCTCAGCAGCTACATTATACGAAGTCGGGTTTAATCATTTTTTCCGTGGGCAGGAGCACAAAAGTGGTGGTGATTTAATATTTTTTCAAGGGCATTCAGTTCCTGGTGTTTATGCAAGATCGTTTTTAGAAGGTCGACTTTCAAAGAAAAAATTAATTAACTTTAGACGTGAACTTGCCGACGGCGGGGGATTGTCGTCCTACCCACACCCCTGGCTTATGCCAGACTATTGGCAATTTGCTACGGTTTCAATGGGACTGGGGCCATTAATGGCTATTTACCAAGCAAGGTTCATGAATTATCTTATTGATCGCAATCTGATAGAAGATACAGGTCGAAAGGTGTGGGCATTTCTAGGTGACGGGGAAATGGACGAGCCGGAAGCGCGGGGAGCAATATCGCTTGCGAGCAGAGAGAGGCTCGACAATCTAGTGTATGTAATTAATTGCAATCTTCAGAGATTGGATGGGCCGGTAAGAGGAAATAGCAAAATAATACAAGAGCTAGAAGGGGTGTTCCGCGGAGCAGGCTGGAATGTGATAAAAGTTGTTTGGGGGTCTGATTGGGATCCTTTATTAGAAGCAGATAGCAAAGGAATTCTAGCCCAAAGAATGGAAGAAATTATTGATGGAGATCAATTAAAATACGTTGTTGAGGGCGGTTCATATATTCGAGAGTATTTCTGGGGGAAATCACCTGAGTTGAAAAAAATGGTTGAGCATCTTACTGATGACGAATTATGGAAATTAAAAGTTGGTGGACACGATCCTGCAAAGATATTTGCTGCCTATAATAATGCTGTAAATCACAAAGGACAACCAACAGTAATTCTAGCCAGAACTATTAAGGGCTATGGCATGGGCGAAGCAGGTGAAGGAAGAAATGTTACACACCAACAAAAAAAGTTAAACGAAGAAGAATTATTATATTTTAGATCAAGGTTTGACATTCCATTAACAGACAAGGAATGTATTAATGCACCATTTTATAAACCTGACAAGGATAGCGAAGAAATACAATATCTTCTTGAAAAAAGAAAGGCATTAGGTGGATTTGTACCAACAAGGACAGAAAAAGCCTCTTCAATAACAGTACCTGAATTAAAAACATTTCAAGAGATAACAAGTGGTTCTGGAGACCGGGAAATTTCTACAACGATGGCTTTTGTTAGGTTGTTAACACTTTTAACGCATGATAAAAAAATTGGAAGGAGTGTAGTGCCAATTATTCCAGACGAAGGTAGAACATTTGGAATAGACCCACTTTTCCGACAACTTGGCATATATGCACATAGCGGACAGAATTATGACCCGGTAGATTCCGATCAATTTTTATATTATAAAGAAGCCAAAGACGGCCAAATACTTGAGGAGGGAATAAATGAGGCGGGCGCAATTGCCTCATTTATTGCGTCCGGCATGTCATATAGTACACACAGCGTGAATACGATTCCGTTTTATATATATTATTCTATGTTTGGATACCAACGTATAGGCGATTTTTTATGGGCAGCGTCAGATATGCGTACAAAAGGCTTTTTGTTGGGAGCAACCGCAGGTCGAACGACATTGGCAGGCGAGGGATTGCAGCACCAAGATGGCCACAGTCATTTGGCGATGTCAGTTATACCAAATGTAAAAGCATATGATCCAGCATTTGCTTATGAAATGGCAGTGATTATTCAAGATAGTTTAGAAAAAATGTATACAGATCAGGACCCTCTAATGATCTATTTAACATTATACAATGAAAATTATATACAACCGCCAATGTCAAAAAATGTTGAAGATGGCATACTACAAGGGATGTATAAATTTAGAAGCGGTAAAGTTAGAAAACTTCCCCGCGTTCAATTGTTAGAAAGCGGTCCAATATTAAAGGACGTTTTATCAGCTGCTGACATATTGGAAGAAGATTGGAATTTAGATGTGGACGTGTGGAGCGTCACCAGCTTCAGTGAGTTGCGTAAAGACGCCGAAGATGTTAGTCGATGGAACATTTTACATCCCAAGAAGGAATACAGGGTTCCGTATGTAACAAAGTGCTTAGAACATACAAAAGGTTCGGTAGTGGCAGTGTCCGATTATGTAAAACTAGTCGCCGAGCAAATATCGCCCTTCATCTCCAGTTCCTTTACCGCGCTTGGCACCGATGGTTTTGGACGCAGCGAAACACGACAGGAGTTAAGACGATTTTTTGAAATCGATAAACATTATATTGTTCTTGCGGCCCTAAACACTCTTGCAAAAGAGGGACAGATTCAACTAGAAGAAGTGGAAAAAGCTATAAAGATATATAAAATTGATGTTGAAAAACCTAATCCTAAAAATGTATAATAAACAAATTTTGGGGAGTAAAAAATGATTAAGAAAGTTTTATTACCAAATATTGGCGAAGGAATTGAAACGGCCGATGTTAGCGATGTGTTGGTTAGAGTTGGTGATTCAATATCAAAAGATGATCCAATCTTTGTTCTAGAATCTGAAAAAGCAACAATGGAAATACCCTCCGATTATTCAGGTACAGTTAAGGAAGTATTTATCAAAACAGGTGAACAAATTACACCCGGACAAAAATTAATTACGATAGAGCTCTCTGATGGTAAAGGCATAACAGAAAAAGAAGCCGAGAAAGCAGAAAAGAATAATAAAGAAATAGAGACAGTAAAACCTGCAGTTATTAAAGAAGAAAGAGAACTTGAAAGCGCTGTAGAAGCAACGCAACCAACCAAATCACAGCAATCAAAAAAAGCGATATTTGCAAGTCCTGCAGTACGTCGCTTTGCAAGAGAACTGGGAGCAAATTTAGAGCTTGTTACAGGAACGGGTAGTAAAGCAAGGATCACAAAAGAGGATGTCCGAAACTATATTAAAAGACAACTTTCAGGACAAGGAAAATTACAATCCACGAACCAGCCTGAAATTGATTTTAGTGTTTGGGGACCAACCGAACGTTTTTCACTGAATAAAATTCGCAAAATAACTGGCGAACGCATGACTACCGCTTGGCAAACAGTTCCACAAGTTACCAATTTTGATAAAGTTGACATCACAGAGCTAGACGAATTTAGACGCTCATTACAAAAAGTTAAAAGTAATGAGGACATAAAAATCACCATCTTACCTTTTTTAATGAAAGCGTCTGCAATGGCACTTAAACAATTTCCGGATTTTAATTCTTCGCTTTCGTCTGATGGAAGCTCAATAATATTAAAAAAGTATTATCATATAAGAATTGCGATAGATACACCGGAAGGATTAACGGTTCCCGTTATTCGCGATGTTGATAAAAAAGATATATTTGATATATCTAATGAGCTTTCAGACGTAAGCCAAAGGGCTCGTAATAAACGAATAAATCTCGATGAGCTAGCAGGCGGTACCTTTACAATTTCAAGCTTAGGTGGAATTGGAGGAACTTATTTCACTCCAATTGTTAACCCGCCCGAAGTTGCCATCTTGGGTGTGTCGAGAGCACAAATTGAACCAGTATATATTGGTGACGATTTTGATAGTTGCTTGATGTTGCCGCTAACTTTATCGTATGATCATCGTGTTATTGATGGAGCAATGGCAGCAAGATTTATGAAATATTTAAACGAATTATTGTCGGATATTAAAAATTTATCCGATGCAAATTTAGTATAGGATTTATCATGACCGATAAAACAAATCATTTTGAAGTCGTTGTAATTGGCTCTGGACCCGGTGGCTATGCCGCAGCTTTTAGAGCAGCTGAT
>JAUXFE010000084.1 GCA_030620215.1 Candidatus Peregrinibacteria bacterium | reverse complement strand
GATTTTTCTCAAACCAATGTTCAGGTAACCGGTGTAGACGAAGCGGACATTATTAAAAATGATGGTGAATATATTTATATGCTAAAAGGTCAGACCGTAAGAATTGTAAAAGCCTATCCGCCAAACTCTATGACTGAAGTAGCCGAAATAAGTTATGAAGGTGATACTTTTTACCCATCTGAGATGTTTATAAATGACGATAAACTCGTAATTATCGGTCGTGACAGCAATTATTATTTTTACGATGATATAAAGCCATTAATTTATCCGCGACACCCATACAGAAGCAGTCAGACCAAGGTTTATATTTATGATGTATCGGACAGGAGTAATCCGGACGAGATAAGAGTGGTTAGATTCGATGGTTCTTACAATACTTCCAGACGTATTGAGGATAATCTGTATTTGGTTATGAACGCGCATCCGAATGTATGGCTTATGGAAGATGTAAATACTGGTGATGAATTAATTCCAAGAATGCAGGATGGTACCGGTGAACCGGAACCAATGGTTGGTTGCATGGATGTTCGTTATTTCCCAGGTTTTCATATTCCACGATATCTAATCGTCGCATCTATACCAATTGCAGCTACCGGTACAATTGATAAGGAGGTTTTCCTTGGCAGTAGTGAAAATGTATACTCCTCACTAACCCATATGTATGTTGCTACAAGCGCGATTAATTACGATAGATATACCGATTGGGATTGGCGTCGTGATAGAACTAAGACTCACATATACAGATTCTCATTGGAAGATGGTGATATTGCTTATAAAGCGAGGGGAGAAGTGCCTGGAAAGATTCTGAATCAGTTTTCAATGGATGCTTATAAAGATCATTTCCGAATCGCAACTACAAGAGGAAGCATGTGGGATGAGGAAAATCCATCAACAAATAATGTTTATGTTTTAGATACGGATATGGAGACAGTTGGTAGTTTGGAGGATCTCGCGCCGGGAGAAAAGATTTATTCCACCAGATTTATGAGCGACAGATTGTATATGGTGACGTTCAGACAAGTGGACCCTCTTTTTGTGATTGATCTATCCACTCCTACAAACCCAAAAGTCTTGGGTAGTCTTAAGATCCCAGGATTTAGTAATTATCTGCATCCATTTGATGAGGATCATATAATCGGATTTGGCAAGGATACTGACGAATCAGACTCAGGAAACACGTTAATGCAAGGTATGAAAATCGGACTATTTGATGTCAGTGATGTAAGTGATCCAAAGGAGAAATTCGTTGAAATAATTGGTGACAGAGGAACAGATTCGGAGCTTTTAAGAAATCATAAAGCATTGTTATTTGATAAGGAAAAGGAGCTTTTAGCTTTTCCTGTGAGGATAATTGAAAAAATTGACCCTGAAGATATGGAGTGCAGTAAATACCGTTACAGCACCTGTCCAAATTATTGTTATAAAAGATGTATACCTTCTGAATGCACAGAGGAGACAGATGGTACAGCGGTGTGTACAGATGATTGTGAAGGGCTAGGCAGTTGTTACGACCCTAGTTATGAGCAATATGAAACAACTTTTTCCGGCGCGGTAGTTTATGATATTAATCTGACTGACGGGTTTAGCCAGATAGGGCGTGTTACCCATTACGAGCAAGAAGACATTGATAAAATGGGTAGTTACTGGCCATATGATTGGGATAAGCAGATCCAACGCATCATATACATCGGTGATTATCTCTATACTATTTCGCAAGGCCTGGTAAAGGGTAGTACAATGGACACAGTAGAAGAAGTTAATTCATTAACCATTAATTAATATGTTTGATTGGTTTACAAATTTATTTCAAACTAAAAAGACCTCCGAGAAGGAAAAGGCAGTCTCTGGCATACTTGCATTTATTTATGTATTCGCCATGGGGTATATAGGCAGTGTTGAACCAGGCAGATGGTATGAATCATTAAATAAGCCTGATGTTATGCCCCCAAATCAGTTATTTGGAATTGTGTGGATAATATTATTTGTTCTTTTGGGGCTTTCTATGTATCGGGTTTGGAATTATTATGACTCAAATTTTAAACGCAAATTATTTGCTGTTTTATACGCAATAAATGGATTATTTATTTATTGGTGGTCACAGCTTTTCTTTGGTATGCATGACATGGCCGGAGCTCTTTATGTGACAATAGGAATGATAATAGTAGCGGAGCTTATGATTATTACCGCTTTTCATAACAACAAAAAGGCTGCATATATTTTGATTCCATATTTAGCATGGATTTTATTTTCGACCTATTTGAACGCGACGATGATTGTTTTGAACTAAGCGAATCTGTTATATAGCCAAGCTATAATAAATCCGCCTATAAAAGCGTCTACAAAAGCCCATGGAAGGATGAGTAGTGCTCCTGTCCAGCTTACCTCAACTCCAAGATAAAGTGTGCCGAGTAGTTCAATGAACTCATTCCCCCAATTGGCATACATGGCTAGTACAACAATCAGAAAAAAGAATACGGCAAAAGCTATACCCATAGCGAGGCCAAATGCTGTTGCATTTAATTTTTGCATTTTGTTTTTTGTTAGAATATATTTGAATTAATTATACCAAAATTCCTCCGAAGGCGCGAAAACGTTTTCGCGCCTTCGGGAACGGATTAACAAAATGAAAAAAGAATTAAAAATCTTCGGCAAGGACATTGTATTAAACCTCCGCAACGAAGGTGACTACGCAATAGCCAATGAACTGTTTTTGGATAATCAGTATCGTTTTTGTGATGATGTGATTAAAAAAGCCAAGGACTGTGTGATTGATATTGGCGGACATTTAGGATTTTTTAGTTTGTATGCATCACTGTTAAATTCGGATGTACCGATTTACGCATTTGAACCTCATATTGGTAATTACGAGATATTAAAAAAGAACCTAAAGGACAATCGAATCAAAAATGTGTATCCCAAACAACTCGCCGTTAGCGATAAGGTAGAACAGACTGAATTAAAAATATCAAAAGAGGACCTGAATCACGCCTTGATAAATCCACTTGAGCCGACAGGAGAGGTTCAGATCGTCCAAACAACGACCTTAGAGAGGATTTTTAGTAAAAACGGTCTTGGACACGTCAGCCTAATAAAAATCGATTGTGAGGGCGCCGAATTTGCGCTTCTTTATGCCACTCCTGACCCTATCTTCGACAAGGTATCAAATATCTTTTTGGAGTATCATGATTGGATAGAGGGAGAGAATTCAGATGAGTTGAAACGGTTTTTGGAGGGAAAAGGATTTAAGGTTGAAAAATATCCGAATGGGAAGATAAAGGAGTTGGGATTTTTATGGTGTAAAAGATAGCCCCTCCACCTCGCTTCGCTCGCCTCCTCCGGTTGAGGATTGATTGAGGATTGATTAATCCATTCTCAATCAATTCTCAATCGGAGAGGGTCACCGTAGGTGAGGGAGGGGTGGTATACTGAATATAATTCGTAATTCATAATTTTTAATTTTTAATTGAAGAGTTATAACAAAGATTTCTATCGGCTGTTCAACGAAATTGCAGATTTGCTTGGTATTTTGGCTGAGAATCCTTTTAAAATTATCGCGTATAGGAGGGCAGCGAGAAATGTTATTGAAAGTATTGAACCGATTACCAAAAAAAATGCCAGTCTTGAAAAATTAAAAGAGATTCCTGGTGTAGGGAATGAAATTGCGAAGAAAATGATGGAATACATCGAAACGAAAAAAATCAAACATCTAAAAGATCTTCAAAAACAAGTTCCAAAAACCGTGAGGGACTTATTACAAATCCCCGGACTCGGACCAGGTAGGGTCAGAAAGCTTTTTCTGAATTTAGGAATTAAAACTAAAAAAGAAGTGATGGAATGCGCGCTGAATGGAGATATCTCGGATCTTCCGGGATTTGGAGATAGACTTGTGGAGCAAAT
>JAUXFE010000095.1 GCA_030620215.1 Candidatus Peregrinibacteria bacterium | reverse complement strand
GGATGACTGGGGTGAAAATGGGTTACCAGATAGTAAAATCGTAATGATTGAAAATATTCGCTTTCATAAAGCTGAAAAAAGTAAGGATGAAAATGAGCGCGATGAGTTTGGTAAACAACTTGCGTCACTCGCTGATATTTATGTTAATGAGGCATTTTCAAATTCCCATCGCAAACATGCAAGTATGACCTCTATTCCCAAATATATTCCTGGTTATGCCGGTCTTGGCGTAGAAAAGGAGGTTGATGCGATATCAAGAGCTATTGAATCTCCGGATAGTCCGTTTGTTGCTGTAATTGCCGGGCTAAAGGCAGATAAAATCGTTGCTATACACAATCTGCTATCTACAGCTGATAAGATTTTAGTCGGAGGGGCGATTTCTTTTAATCTATTGAAGGCTAAGGGATATAATATTGGTGATAGCAAGGTCGATGATGAAGGGATGTCTGAAAGGGTGGAAATGGTGAAAGAAGTCAGTGAAAGTGATAAAGTCGAGCTTCCGGTTGATGCGGTTGTTGCAGATGAGTTCAGTGAGACGGCCAATAATAAAGTCGTTGATGCAGACGCTATCACCGAGGGCTGGATGGCTCTTGATATCGGCCCAAAAACGATTGAGAGATATACCGGAATTCTGAGTGAGGCAAAAACAATACTGTGGTTCGGTCCGGTTGGAGTGTTTGAAATGGAGCCTTATGCAAATGGAACAAAAGAAATTGGCAGTGCTATTGCAAATTCTGATGCTGTTACAATTATCGGAGGAGGGGATACGGCTGGTGCAGTTAAAAAGCTTGGACTTGCAGAACAAATGACATTGGTTTCAACTGGTGGGGGAGCAAGCTTAACTATGATAGAGGGGAAGGAGCTTCCTGCTTTGGCAGTACTTAAAAAATAAACTCAATGGTTAATCCAATAGCTGATCCGTGGCTAATCCGTGGCTGATCCGTGGCTAATCCGTGGCTAATCCGTGGCTAATCCGTGGCTAAGCAATCGGACAAGCAATGGACAAGCAATGGATAGGCAATGGATAGGCAATGGATAAGCAATAGAAAATATGAAAAAAGTAATCTACATCGAAATCGACGAAGAAATCACCTCGATCTATGATCGGGTAAAACGCGTTAAACAAAAAGACGTTTATTTGGTGGTTCCGAAAAAATCCATTCTTTTTCAGAGTGTGGTGAATTTAAAGATTTTAAACAGCAAGCTAAAAAGCGATGGCAAAAAACTAATTATAATCACCAGTGATCGCATGGGCAGGCATTTAGCTGAACAAGTCGGAATTCCGGTTCACAAACAAATTGAGGTTAAAGAAATTAAAGCTCCGGCGGAAGATAGCCCCCAAATGCGTATAGAGCCGATTCAGGCTCGTCGGAATGTGATTTTAAAAGATCAACCACAAAGATCCAAAGAGAAAAAGATAACCATTGGGGAGTTGATTAAGCAATTTAGAGCTCAAAGCAAAAAAAAGAAAAAGGATGGTGCGGATTCGATGAGTTCGTTTGGACTTGGACGTCCAAACCGTAAATTACTCGTTACAATTTTGGTTATAAGCGTGGGTCTTTTTGCGCTTATCAGTTATATCGCTTTTCCTGGCGCGACCGTGTACATTCGGCCAAGATTTGATAATATAACCCATACGGTTAATGTGACTTTAGCCGACAAGCGTGAGAATCAGAATTTATTAAGTCAGAATAAACCTCATATAATAGCCAGTGAAGAAGTCGTTACGATTACGAAACAAACCAAGGTTTTTAATACTACAAGCAAGGTGTTTGATGGGGTTAATGCAACGGGTCGGATTAAAATAATAAATACTTCAGATGAAGAATGGCCTCTTAAAGAGGAGACCCGTTTTCAAACAAAAGATGGGATTGTTTTCCGTATTAAAACTGGAATAATAGTTCCACCTTCCGCTGAAGATGAGGATGGAAATATTGTTTTTGGAGAATATTTTATCGATGTTGAAGCCGATCCTTTTGATATTTATGACAATCCTATTGGTGATAATGGCAATCTTGAACCAACAAAATTTATTATTCCAGGGCTTTCCAAGTTTAATCAAAAACTGATTTGGGGAGAAAACTTAAAACCTATGACAGGTGGTGTTACAAGCTATAAAAAGGTTGTTATGGAAGAAGATATAGAAGCTGCCAAAAAACAGATCGAAGATAATTTAATACTTATGGCCAGAGAGGATTTACGCAGTTATATCGAGGATGTGAATAGGCTAAACCGCACTAATCTTGTACTTTTAGATGATCGTCGATATTTAAAAACAGAGTTGCAAGATCTGCGTATATCCGATGATTTAGAAGGCAGTGAGAAGGAAAAGTTTGAAGTCTTTGCCAAGATAAAGGCTGATGGTGTGGCGTATGATTTTAATCAGCTTTATTCCATTCTTAAAAAAGAACTCAAAACAAGAACACATCCAGACATGAGAATACGCGAAGATTCCATAAATCCTGATACGATTACTTACGAGGTTATCGATGAAGATGAAGATCTCGGACAGATAAAAATTACAGCTACTATTCAGGGCATAGAGGAATATGTAATTGAGCCGGATGTAGAAGCCGGTTTGAGATTCTCAAATAAGGTGAAAGAGAAGATTCTGGGGCTTGATGTAGAAGAAGCTGAGAACTACATAAATAACCTTACTGAGGTCGATGCAGTACTTATAAAGACATGGCCAATATGGATTTCCACCATACCGCGCATACCTGAAAATGTTGAGTTTAAATTGATGATTGAATAACTATCAGCAAATCAGCTATCAACTGATCAGCAGCTGATTTACTGATAGTTGATTTGCTGATAGTTATTAAAGGTTTTCCACATCAATTTTACTCAAGTCTTCAATTTTTTCATTACGAGATGTTTCCGGATTATAAATGCCATAAAATAGTTCGACGAGTTGCGGTGTTGTAAGTTGCTCTACGCGCAGATTACATCCTTCCAGGCCTGCTTTTACTACATTTACCCGTTGTCCCAGGCTTTTGTTTAGTTCCTCGAATTCTTTATGACGTCTCTTTATAGCATCAACGCTATCTGAAGCTGAAATTCTCTGCATGAATTTAGAGAACATGTTTGTTTTTTGGTTTCGATATGGATCGTATGGAACTATCACATAGAATTTCTTTTCCATAATATCGGCATATTCAACCAGTTTTTGAATGTATTCACAATATTCCATTGTCTGCTTTTTTAATAATGCGTTTTCATGTTTTTCACCGATTACCTTAACGTTTTCTATATATTTATCCACATCTAATTTTCTTGATTGAATGACTATCTGTACAGGGAAATCGATTGAATTCAAAAAGCTTTGGAATGAATAAATCGTAGCATTTTGTTCGTCTTCGGATTTAAGGTTGAAATTAATGCTATTGGTTTGCAGAACAGCACGTATTCCACCGTTTTTAAGCACAATAACACCATCTTTAATCTCAGCAATATTGAGATATATTTGTGTGCTGGCAGATGGACTGCCTTTTTTCTGCTTAACGGTTTTATCCGTTACTTGTTCTTTTGTTTTTGTATCAGCCATGTTAATC
>JAUXFE010000028.1 GCA_030620215.1 Candidatus Peregrinibacteria bacterium | reverse complement strand
TTGATTACATGCAGGAATGTGTGGACAACAAAGAAGCATGTGAAACAGATTACTTTGGAGTCCGGACTCCAGAGGAGTCCGGACTCCAGCTAGCATCGGAACTCCAAGACCTTGTAGGCGAATTGATTACAACTATTGGTGATATAACTAATGCGGAAATGATCGACTACACATTATTAAAAGAAAAATACAATGTTCCTGACTTTGAATTCGAATCCAGACCGACAACAGTGGATAAAATTAAGTGGATGGAAAAAGAACTAATAGCTTATAGTGATAAATTGGAAAACGAAGCCGGCAGGATGCAAAACGTCAAAGATTTATATGCGCTTGCGGAAGCCATACCTCGAAGTGCTTTCGAATACGAATTAGCCAGCGAAGAATATCAACCGATTATAGACACAGAAGAAAAACGGGTATTCACCAGCGCAATAATTCCAAAAGGAAATATTGAGACGTACGTAGAGACGCAGGATCTCGCGTCCAAGAACGAAGCAGAAATTCAAGAAACAGTTGAACGCAAAGTACAGGCAGGTGGAGAAGAAGGAGAAGTAGATACCGGATTCTGCACAGGTGTATGTCTGCCGGATCCTGCCACAAATCAACCGACTCCTTTTATACCGACAATTGAATATCCGATACTATCGGAAACATTATTTCTGGATTCCGGACATGTTGTTTATAGCGATGGTACCGGGCTTTATCTGAAGCGCGACTTAACCGTTCTTGATCCATTAGTAAATTTTGGAGGGGATGTTCCGGATAAAATATTTGAAATCGAAGACCTTGCCGTTAAATTCTGGTACACAACAGAACCGATAGAATCCATAAATATGTTAAGGACAACGCTCACTGAAAATGGCAGTGCCAGCTTTAACTGGAACGACGTAACAAATCCGGAATTATACGGTTACGGTATAGAGCTTGAACGTTCAATATTGGGATATGACTCAGATGAACAGGAAAATGATTTACCGGATACAAAATTCGTATTACTCGCACCAGATGAAAATGGAGATGCGCCTGAGGTTGTGGTAGATGGTAGGAAAGTGATTTCATTTGGGACACTTGTAACAAGCATGGAAGATGCGGAAGAAGCAAAACAATACTTTGGCATTAATGCTAAAAATGTAATTACAAATGCCGAAACGGTTACCTTTACAACAATTGGTAACGCGACCATTTCGTTAGACGAAAACACAGCTGTAATGTATGACCAATACACCAGCGCGGCTTATAGCATCAACATGGAAAACGGTTTCTATCACATTAAAATGACATGGTTTGATGATGACGGAAGACTCTCCACATACAATCACAATGAACTTTTATCACCGCAAATATACGCGGGTTCGGCACCACCAATAGATATAGCATTCGATAAAATTTATTACGTTCCGATTTATAAAGAAAAATTAATTGAAGCGAGTAAGATTTTTGTAGATTTAGGAAGCGCATATAATTATTACTGGTTTGATAAAAACAATAACCCGCTAATACCCGGAGAAAGTGATAAATATTTACTCCCTCCTCAGTATGAACCAAAAGAAAAAATCATAAAACTTGTAGCAACTCAGGATATCGAAGACGACAGCTTTGAACGCTTTGAAAAAACTTTCAAAGTAGTGGTTTATGTGCCAAAAATAGATATTGAACAAAATCCTCTATCCAAAAAAGGTACAGTTACAGGCTCTATGCACAATATTCCGGAAGAACCTACGGATAACTTAAGTGACATTCCATTTAGCTTATTCCGCAAAAGGTGGAATACATGGAAAAATCTAGGATTGTTAATGAATCAAAAAGAAAGTGTCACCGAACCACCGCTTAACGATCACGAAGATAAAAAATATATATATGAAGATAGCTATTACTCATTAGATTCAGGTGGCGGATATATAATAACCGGATTGGATACCAGCGATCCAAGCCCGATTATTGTAAAAGATTCAACCGGCAACACCGTAGCAAAAATAACTCCAGTTACCGGAAGAATAGAATTACTTGATGACAATTATGAGTTACTGGCTTTGCCGGCTGCAATTGATTTACCAACTCGCATTGCCGTTATTGAAAAAGGAACAGAGCTAATCGTTGCTAATGTTTATTATGTATCAGATGCAAATACGGACATAACCATAGAGCCGGAACCATTAACTGTAGACAACGTTTCAGTAATCGGTGTAACAACAGGTGATGCAAATCCTGAAGACGATATAATCGCCAAAAATATACCGGGCTACGCGCCAAGTTATCCGGGAGGTGTCGCAATTTATAATCAAACCCCACCACAAATAAACGTAGCATTAGTAGATACGGATGGTTCGATAAGAATGATGCAGGCAGATTATAAATTAAGAATAAAAAATGAAGAAATAGAAAATGAACGTTATATTTTTCAAATAATAACGGAAGACGATATACCTATCTATGATATTTATATCCATGCAAATTTTGATAATCTGCAAATCAAACAGGATCAAATGATGGAAGACACTGGCATCCAAATCGGACTAAATGAAAAACCAGAAAGAATGTTCGCCCCATCCATTCCACAAGAGCTCCACAAGAGCTCCACAACAGCTCCACAACAGGAAAATCCTTTCCCGGATCTAGACAGCGCTCATCCATTTTTCAGTGAAATCCTCGAACTATATAAACGCAGAGTCATAAGTGGTTATGGAGACGGTACTTTCAAACCTGATTCACAACTTACACGTGCTGAATTTATAAAAATCGCATTGGGTGTCACAAATTGTTTTGACTGTTCTCATCCAACAGATCCTCAACGGGAAAAATATACACCAACAATTCCTTTCCCTGATGTAAGATTGCCAGCTTGGTATTACTTCTGTATATGGATTGCAAAAGACCTGGAAATGATTACGGGTTATGGTGATGGATTATTTAGACCGGCAAGAAATATCAGTCGTGCGGAAGCGGTCGCAGTTCTGCTTCGACAATCTCAAATTGAAATCAATGAAGCTCCCGAAGAAGCATTTGCGGATGTACAGGACTATGCTTGGTATAAAGATTACGTTTATACAGCTGTACAGATCGGACTGATTAAAGAAACCGGTGGATTTGTATTCCCGGATGAAGAAATAACCCGTGGAGAATTCGCGTTCATGGGTATGGGTGTCGTAAACATGCTAGATTGTCGTGAAGTTGATGAAGATGAAGACGGCATGCCGGATTGGTGGGAGATGGAAAACAACTTAGACCCATTATTCGCAGGTGATGCGCTATCAGACGCAAATGAAGACGGGCTAACAGCATTAGAAGAATATCTAAAAGGCATGGACAAAGAAGATGTGGAAATCGAACCGGCTATTTGCCCATGCCAGGATAATCCAAACCAGGACGACACAGATGGTGACGGAATAATCGATGCATGTGATATAGATTTGGATAATGATGGTGTATCGAACGCCTTATGTTTGTTTGATGATGAAGGTAATGTGGATCCGGCCAAACTAGCTGCAAGTGAAGACAATTGTATTTTTATCGTAAACGCTGATCAAATAGACCAAGACACAAGCGATATAGGTGACATCTGCGAATATTTTCCATTATGTCCTTGTGCGAATAACCCAAACCAAAATGACACAGATGGCGACAAAATAATCGATGTTTGTGATGAAGATATTGATAACGATGGCATTCCAAATCCAATTTGCATTTTTGATGACGATGGATTGATAATCCCTGGTATTTATCCTGACAATTGTCTTTTTGTGCCAAACCCGGATCAAATAGATAGTGATATGAATCAAGTCGGTGACGAATGCGAGCCATTCGACAAATGCCCTCCTGTACCGGAAGATCTGGATGGTGTGGATGACGAAGACGGTTGCCCGGAACTGGATGATATATTTCAGGATGATGAACCTGGCATCTACGTAGTACAGGGACCTGCCTGTAGTTTTATAGATTACGAAGCGGACTTAGTAGATGGTGATACTATAATGACAGCAATTACCGACATACAAACTCATGACATTATTTTCGAATCCAGTAATGAGATAATTTATAACCCCTAACCAGTCTTAAGTCATAAGTCTTCAGGAATCAGCTGAAGACTGAAGACTGATTCCTGAAGACTTAACAATATGCACAAAAAGATTCTAACCATCATAGGATGCGTGACAGTAACAATAGGAGTACTGGGCTGGAAATTAAATTCATTTTCTGAGCAAGGTTCACCTTATGCCAAAGACTGTAATTATAATGCATGCTGTATCGCATACAGCGAAGGAATGGACACAATCAAAAACGCATGGAACAAAAATTTAAGTGACATGATGAATCAGGAAAAACCTGCCAGTGAAATGGTGGATGAAGGTTTTGAAAGTTTAAGGACTTATCAATGCCAGCTGGAATACACATGTAGAGCCGTTTACTATAGCGGCTATGGAACACCTGAAAGTGCGGAAGGGGGTCTTACAAGCGCTCACTTAGGAGTAATACCAGGATGCCAAGCCCCTGAAGATCTGGGGGTAGTTGATGGATGGGATACTTTTGTAAATTTCCTAAAAAGCGACTGGGAAATTTTTACAACTATATTCCAGGGGGGAGGTGTAGCAGAAGCCAATGTTAAAATACCCGCCTCGCTTTTTACTAACAATGCTCTTCCATTCATCCCTCAATGTATGACAGACCCAACAAGCAAAAATCGTGATAAAAAAGTAGAATTGGCAATCACTCTTTATGAGGAATGTATGAAATTAGTAGACGCTCAATTTGGCTGTAAAGATTCTGATGACAATATTGGAGAATGTACAGGTGAATCTATTGCATTCGTAAAACTTGAAAATGAACTTAGAAAAAACAACGCGCGACAAAAAGCCAGCATAATTGAAAACAAACTGGTTTCAATAGTTAAAAAAATGAAAAATATGGAAACCCACGTATTAATAATGAAAGAAAAATTACAAGCACTTAGCAATAAATGTGCTTGTTATCCACTTTCGTGCACTTAATTTTATTATGAACATAAAAAAATCAATTACATCACTGGTTATCATCATAATAGCTTTAGGATTGCTTATGCCATCTCAAATAACAACGGCTCAGGAGGCAATACCAAGGCCGACTAAACCGGAAGAGGGGTGTGAGGATTTAAAACCGAATTTTGATATTATGTATACGGATTTAGTAATACAGACATTAGAAGGCGACACCAAAACAGAGACATCCGCGTTTAATGCTTACAATTTAGAAACTTACGATACAGCATTCAATGATGCGCGTGACGCATATCATATATATGTGGAATGTATATTTAATTATGCGGAGGTAAAAATTCTGGGAAGTGTCGGAGCTTCAAAAGGAACGACGCAGGCTCTCACTCCGAACTTTGACCCCGGTGAAGCTCCAATTATAGGCCCGGGCATAGAATGGATGACTAAAGCGGCTTGTATTAAGCAACCGGAACTAGGGGAAATCACAGGCGATACATCTCCGGATCAAATGCTCCCACCATTATTAGAAACATACAACAGCTATATAGACCATTTGGATAAATTAATTAAGCTTTACAGCATTATAGGAGAAGAGGGAGGCGGAGAAGCGGGAAAACTCAGCTTAGAACAACAATTAGATGTAAAAACACGGGTTATTATGGGTGCAACAAGAAAAACCGACACCGAAAAACAAAATGCGCTAGTCGCGATGAACATAACATTCGCTTCTTTAAAAGAATTGAGGTTAGCATTTGTAATGCACGTTCATTTTCAATGTATATTAAATAGTCTCGACAAATATCGTAAAAAACTGAAAGACGTCCGCATAATAGTGGATTCCCTTCCGTTTGAATTACAGGATGCAAGTATGCTCTGCCAATAATATATGAAAAACTTTTTCAGATTAATCATCGGGATAACAGCATTTCTGGTAATAACACCGGTAAGTTTGGCTAAGTTTTGCAATCCGCCGGACAGAACGGAAAGCATTTACGAAGATATTTACTGCGATGTAGCCATGGGAGGTAATGAAGATATGGATGACGAAATGTTTGAAACCATAGCGGAACAATTAGGGTATGACATTACAATAACAGACAGTGGCAGGCTTGCGAGATTTATATACGACACAGGGATGGATACAGATTGCGCATCTATAAATCAATTTATTACAGATGAAGATATAGAATACGACGACCTGCCATCGGATATTCAGGATGCCTGTAGAAAAGAAGATAATATGGATCCATGGACAGCGTGGATCAGAATTCTAAGCAAAGTCCAATCGGCCTATAACAAAGAAAAAGTCTTATACCACACCAAAAAGACTTTGGAATATGAATTTAAAGCCGCTGAAAATTTTTACGATGGAGAACTGCGTGATTTTGGCGATGCTCCATTTGATCTTATAGTCGATTTAAATCTAATTGAAACTGTTTTGTTCGGAAGCAAGGCCAAATGGGATACAAATGCAGACGTATGGCAATGGCCAACCGACGACGAAGATGACGGTGAAGAGCCCGACGATGTAGAGACGAGCCATGGCGCGTCTCCTGAGGAGGAAGGCGAAGAACCCGAACCCCAACCACAACCCGACGGAGGAGAAATAACCGTCGAAATAACCGAAGAAGAAGGCGTGATTCCGGAATGTGTACCAGAAGATAGCCCCGATGCAGATCACGGCGACCATCCTGGAGGAAGCGATTATACAAATCCGGATTGTGGAAATAACATAGTCGATATATTCGCAGGTGAAGAATGCGATGACGGCAACAATATTTCTGGAGATGGATGTAATCAATTTTGTATGTTGGAAGACAGTGGTGCTGATTTAATCTGCCAAGACCCCGAAGCTGTAACATTTGGGGAATCACAATCAAGCCAGCAATCGGATGAGCAACCGGATGAGCAACCGGATGAGCAATCGGAATTCGATTGCCCGCCAGGCACCCTGCCAAATAAAAATGTAACAATAACCGGCCCGCCACCGATTGAACCGGAATACCCCGAAGCGGATCAATCCGCAAATTACCCAGGTCCAAATGTAGGTGGTACATTCAAAGAATTCCCAGAAAGCACAGCTCCGGCATGCCCACCGGGATATCATCAGCTTGATAGTGAACCATCAGCAGATGGAGCAGGCACAAGCGCTAGTGGTAGCCAGACACTAGGTATAACAATAGCCGGCGAAACATACGAAGCACCTGTATGTATTCCAACAGAACTATGTGCGGTTGATCTTTATACAATACAAAGAAGTCTTTTAGGAGATGATTGGAAAGAAAATGAAAACGTTTTTGAAAAAGCCAAAGATGTCTTTGGAGAAGATTGGTTGCAGGATCATGGAATAGAAGACAGCTCAGGTGTAGTAGACTTTCTGAGCAGTATTGAAGCAATGGTTTGTGTTACTGTTACAAAACACAACCGCCCGGAATCTGCATATCAGGTGACTGAAGGCTGTATAGATTGCCATATTTCCGCAATGGCGGATTCTTTAGATAAAGCGCTGGAATCAAATGTCACTCCAATGTGCAACACAACTTCCAGCTTTGCAATAAGCAGTAGGTGGGGGCCGACATTTACATTCAGTTTAACAATGGCTGTAAAAGCCAAAGTAAAAACATGGCTTTCTAAAACAGCTGAAGAAACCATCGAAAAAACAGATAAAGAAATTGAAAATATCAAAAAGAAAAACAAACCAAAAAAACCTGCTGTTTCCTCATCAGCAACATCAGCCGACCAAATAAAAGAAGAAGTTGAACAGCAGGAGGAATCAGAAGAAGCAACATTAAATGAGTTAAAAAATTATCGCGAAGTAGGCAAGCTTGCAAGTGATTCTGAATTTTATCCACGAATAGCTACGCTTCTAGGAGAAATGGCTGAAAGTTTTGAAAATATACAGGGACAATACAACGCGATGGCAACAAGCAGTACAAAAATATTATCTGATACCGCCGAAT
>JAUXFE010000085.1 GCA_030620215.1 Candidatus Peregrinibacteria bacterium | reverse complement strand
TTTTTGATTGAACCTATCTTCTACCAAGTCAGAAATTCTTCCCCTCCCACATCCGACATCTAATAATACATCCCCTTTCCCGATAAGCTTTAAAGCCTCAGCCTCCCGCCCTTCATCAATATCAATTTCATTGCCGGTTGATTTTCTTTTCCAGATAGTATTATAAAATTCATTTTCTCGCATATTGGAAACCTATCACCAATCTTGGAGATCTGTAGAATCGCTCTCACCAGCTGCTATAAAGCCTAATGGTGTTATCCAGCTATCTTAGTTAATGACTTTCAATTAAGTTTCGGTAGAAATCTTAAGGGAGGGTTTTTCTATAATTTTATTAGTGTGCGATCGTAATGTCTTTGCACTTAACCGCTGAAATACACATAGAACATCCTTTATCATTCTATTACTGCTAAGATACTTTTCAGCTTTATGCCGCGCTATTTTGCCAATGCTTTTCCTTAACTGAGGATCAGTTAATAGACGAACACATAAACCCTCGAGCTGTCCAGGTTTATGAGGTTTATATAAAAACCCATTAACCTCGTTGTCGATGGAGGTCGATACTCCTCCACTTTTGGCAGCAACAACAGGACGACCACAAGCCATCGCTTCAGCGACTGAAATACCAAATGATTCATAACGTAAGGTTGGATAGACAAAAAGATCGCACAAATTATAATAGTTAACCAGATTATCATTCTCTATATGGCCTAATAAATGAACCTTACTGTCAATTCCCATTTCCTTTATCTGTTGTTCAAGTTGTCCTTGCGCCGGCCCAACTCCTGCAATTAAGAGGGTCGTATTTGGTACAGTGTTTAATAAGCCGCTAAAAGCTTGAATTAAAATATGTATCCCTTTTTCTCTGGTAAGGCGGGAAGCAGTGAAGAGTAAAAAATCTTTTTTCTCTATTTTCAATTCGTCAATTAAACCTACAGGCTTTACTTCAAAAGGCTTAAATCTCTGCACGTCAATGCCATTTATGCTATCAGTAATTTTTCCTTTTTTAAGAAAATATTCAACCATAGCATCTCGTTTGCACTCTTTGCTTGGTGCGATTACAGCATCAGCCTTTCGGGTAAAGATCAAATCCCTCGTAAGATAGTCATATATCCTTTTAGGGAAACGTTTCGCGAATAGAAAGATTAGTTTTTTGTTGAATTTTATTTCCGCAAATTGTGAACGCAAATCCCCTATAAAGCTACCCTGTAAAAAAGTTACAACCGGTATCTTCAAATTGCGTTGAGCTGATCGAAGATAATAATAGGCGCCGCCACCTTCTCCCCAAATAATGTCAAAGGGGTTTGCTGCATGCAACTCATCTAAAAGCTTCATTGAAGCCTGCCCCCAGGTTTCCGAGTATTGCCCGGGAACAGTATCTCTACAAAAATAGGTATTGACACCCCCTCTCTCTTCATATTCAATTCCAGTCGGATGACCAGTTGATATAATTGTGACCCTATGCCCTAAGCGAACCAGGCCCTCACTCATTGTCTTAACATGAACTTCCATTCCTCCTTTGGCCTCATGGACCACCGTAATTCTGACTAAACAACAGATGTTCATTTCGACCTCTTAGCACAAGCAATAATAATCTGATTTTTACTTGCGGTCACAGATAATAATTATTTTTGTTTTTTAGTTCCCTTATTACACTTATTTTGTTAATGAAATAGCTCTACAGCATTTTTCCACATCTTTTATTATGATGTTTTTAATTCCTTCAATTCGCTGATCCCACGAGCTAATTTTAGCAATTCTCTGTCTTGCTTTGACCATCTCAGGAGAATCTTCATGTAATGCTCGTCTGATCAAGCGATTAAAATCCTGAGGATCTTCGCCTATTAGAATAATATCATGGTGATCATAAACCGCCGGTAAATTGGTTGAAACTACAGGTTTGCCTGCCGCGAGGTATTCAAAAAGTTTCAAAGGGAAACAGGCTTTCGTGTAGTTCGTTATTCTGTATGGAATTAAGCACACATCAAAAGCTTTTATATAGTTCGGTAGCTGTGAATATGGTTTTTCTCCAAGATAGTGGATGTTGTCTTCTTGCGGTAAACTGTCCCGGGCAGTGTTATCTCCTTTTCCTACAGGACCGACAAGTACAAAAGAGATCTTCGGATTTTCTTTTGCACAGTAGTGGATCAGATCAAAATCAACTTTATAATAATCAATGGCGCCAATAAAACCGACAATAGGTTTGTTAATGCAGGCTATATCAGGTGGTATTGGAAGGCTTGAAAATTTTGCTTTTCCAAAATGTTTACTATCTGCCACGTTTGGGATTAAAGTAATTTTGGAAAGCCATTGGGATTTAGCATTAGCAAGATATTTGGAAGTGACAAATACGCGATTAGCTTTTGTTATAATATAGTATTCTTGCGAGAGGACCTGCGATCGTGATCCCAATCCAGCCTTGCCCGGGAATGCAGTATAATCATCGGTAATGTGGAAATAAAGTAACTTCCCACATAAATGCTTAATAGTATAAAAATCTTTTGGAGAAAAGAGCCAGAGGATATATGGTCTCTGCGTATTTTGTTTTATAAAAAGTCTCGTCTGAACTAAAAATATTTTTTGGTTGATTTTTTTTATCCAGTGCAATCTATTTCCAAAAGGAAATATGATGGGAGTTAATTTTTTTAGGAGACCCGAATCCCGCTTTCGGAAAAAACGCATCAGAAATTTGGGATTCCGGAGAAGAAAAAGAAAATCCGCCGGTGGCTCGATATAAAAAACGAGAAAATGACTGGCCAAACGGGTCATCAAGTGTTGAACATTAGTTGGAAGCGGGTCATCAACTCGACGGGTGGCAATTGCAACTACGGAAGGCATAAAATCACTTTTTAACTCATTTTTTTTTCTGGTCTGAATTTTAAACATTTGACGGAAAAGCGATTTTTACAATTCGAACTTCTGAGAGCTACCACATATTGTCTAAACACTCGAAAGTCGCCCCTCCTTGAGTTTCAATTGACCATAAATTAGTTGTATTGGGAGAATACAGCTCCGCTTGCTCAATTACATCAATAATAAATGTAACATATTAATTTAAAACGAAATTATTTAAAATTCTGCTGATTTACTTTTTTCTAACCGATCAGCTTTATTTTCATTGATATTAAATTCAAAATTTGAATTCTTTGCATTTACTAATGCGAGCGAAAATAAGTAGACATCGGGTTGAGCAATATTTTCAGCAGTTGCGCGCTCCGAGGGGGTGTCTAAATTAAAATGATCGCATTAGTAACTGAAAATAGGAGCTTCACGCATATTGAGCAGTTATAATGAGCACAAATTGCAGAAATTATTGCAAATTGCATGCCTATTCAAGGCTGGGACCGGTCTGGATTAAATGTTTGTTCGGACCGGATAGTTACTGAGTCTTAGATTCTCATAACCACTTGAAATTGTATTTATTATCAATGAGATAGCCGCGTTGAAAACCCTTGAAATTGAAATTCTTAAGCCCCTAGCCCCTTCCCTCGCCAGACTCCAATAATATTGAAATGATATTGCGGAGATTATTTGCAAAATTGTTGCCGGATGGATCTGAGGCGGAATTAAAAATACGATGAGGACTGAAGGACTGCGCGCAAGGTAATTTTATAGTATGATTTAAATAGGTTACAAAAAAGATGGATTAATGTAAACCCAATCCGGGAAGTGATTCAACCGCCGAAATTCGAAATGAGGATGGAATCAAGGATGTTAGCGACATAATATTGACGCTTGTATTGGATGGTCTTTTTTTGAGTGAAAATTAAGGTAATCAAGTTTTGAGCTGATGGTGCCAAATTTTTAAAAACGCTTTCGTCTTTAGAATTTTAATTCCCTGATACAGCCCTACGTCCAATAAGTGGCGATCACCGGATACGATATATTCCGCTTCGCC
>JAUXFE010000011.1 GCA_030620215.1 Candidatus Peregrinibacteria bacterium | reverse complement strand
TAACCGCTAAAAAACATGATGAGCTGATGGCATATGTTCAGGCGCTCACTCATTTTTCTGATATCGCGTTAGTGGACACTCTCAGAAAATCCGGAATTCCGATTCGGGAATTTTTAGGTTATGAAAGCCCTGTTTATCGATTAGAAATGGATATGATGGGGCGAATACTCGCTCAGGATCCTAATTTATATGCAAATATTCAAATCAAAAATCCTCTCAGCTCAAAAGTAGTTAATAACTTTATAAAAAGCTGTCAGGATCTTGGAAAAACGATTGAGAAAAGTGATGTGAAGGGAAATATAAATTATTTTAAAAAATGCGCTAAGTATTTAGGGGATTTTTGTGAGACCGCGATGAATGAAAGCGATCGGATCCTCAACTATCTCAATATTTCCCCGAAGAAAACGGATGTGCAGGATAAAAAGATTAAATATGATATTGCCGTGTTGGGCCCTAAAAATACCTATTCAGATATGGCGGTTAAAAAGTACAACCCGAAAGCTAAAATTTATTACACATCATCTATTCATCAGGTTTTTGACAGGGTTATCAGAGGGAAGGAGAGGGAAGGATTTGTACCTATTAAAAATAGTCTGACAGGATCAGTGAGGGAGACATTAGACGAGCTTTATAATAATAATGTGTGGATTGAAAAAGTTGTTGCGCAACCTATTCATCTTGCACTTGTTGGAATAAAAAATACTCCTTTATCTAAAATCAGAACAATTTATTCGCATGCACAGCCGTTATTACAAAGCCAGGGGTTTATTAGGGATAACTGTAAAAAAGCCAGTAGAATACCTGTAGCAAGCACTACTGCGGCCTTAGAGCGTGTTGTCAGAGAAAGACAAAAGGACACTGTAGCTATCGCCTCCCCATATGTGGCAAAAATGTACGGACTGGAGGTATTAAAAGATTCAATTGAGGATTTTGAGGATAATACGACGTACTTTGCGTTGATACGCAAAAACTCTAAGTCCAAAATTCTAAACTCTAATGCCAAAAAAACATCAATTGCGTTTAATTTTGATAAAGATTCACCCGGTTCACTTTTTACTGTGTTACAAGACTTTTCGGACAGAAAGATAAATATGACTAAAATCGAATCACGCCCCAGTACCAAAGAGCGAGGTGAATATGTTTTTTATATAGACTTTGATGGTAATATCGAAAAACCTAAAATCAAACAGGTTCTTAAAGAGATTAAGAAGAAGGTATCGAAGCTGAAGATATTGGGCTGTTATTAGAAATTCTATCTAGCCTTAAGGATTAAGAAATAAGGATAATAAATTATAAATTATTAAGCGGCCTTTGATATTTTAGCAGACTCTTCTTCAATAACTCCCTCTATTGTTGGTGGTGTTATTTTATTACCCGTTCTTTCTTCTTCGACTTTCATAATATCTGCCATTGAAGCTTTTGTTTCTTCCGAACCTTCTGCCCCACCAAGTGCCTGTACTCGAGCGGTTTCTGCTTCTTGCCGTTTTTTTTCGATTACAGATTGGGTGGCATCGGGAAGACCTTGCTCTACCCTTCCTTTTTCCACTTTCATAGCGTCTTCAATTACACTTTTTACACTATCTGGCTCTCCTGCTGTTTCACGCCAGTATCCTGCTCGAACTTTATCTTCAGCAACGGCGCTGTCTAAAGTAATGTTAGTAAGACGTTTTTGTCTCATATTTATAACATCATTAATAGCCCTTCTGGTGTCGAGTCTAATAACATTACTGGGAGTGGTTGCCTCTTGATCTTGTGCGGGGGTATTGTTTTGATCCTCTGCTAAATTAGTATTAGTCATTTTTATTTTGATTCAGTTATAAAATTAATTATTTAATTAATTTACTAATAGGGCCTTGTAAAGTAGTTCTGGTTTTCTCAATTTGCTTTGCTGTTTTGTCGGCTTTTTCGGTATCTAATTCATAGAGATTTTCTTCTTTAACAGGAGTAAAATTGCCGTCTATCATCTGAATTATGTACCTGCCATCTTTAAAACCATAAACAGCTCCCTCTCCAGTAACTTTTTCACCTGCCACTCCGGTATTACTTACTTTTCTGATTTTATAACCAATACTTGAACCGATAGGATATTTTAAATTCATTTCTTTGACGCTAAGAGTTCTTTTATCAAGGGTTTTAGGGCTCATGTTTAAGTTAAGCGGTAAATTATCAACAATACCTGTTAATTTAAAAACATTTATGGTTGGATCATAATCCTCCACAGTTAAATCGATTATTTCACCATTTTCACGGCGGTATTTAACCGTTGAGCCTATTGGATATTTTTTTACAGGGTCTTCAGATGATGTTTTAGGTTTGTTTAGATCAGACATTATTTACAAAATTAGTTAAGAATCGCTTCTACTTTCTTTCTATATTCTTTGTAATTCACAGCTTCTAAAGATTCGCGTGAAATCTTCAAAAGACGGGCAGGTTTACCATCTTCATGAATTCGTACAATATATGTGTCACTTTCTTTTAAATAACCGGCTACCTTTCCAGCTTCTTTTTTACCTTTGCCTAAAGGAACGATAGCATTCGTACCGACTGGAAATTTTTCCAATTCTGGTGCTGTCATAGCTTCTATTCGATTTAATGACATTTCTGTTTCCGGTTCAAAATCGCCAATAGCTCTGGTTACGATAAAAACCTCCTTAGCAGGAAGATATCGCTTAATGGTTATTTCCTCTAAACCTCCATCACGGCGGAGCCTGTTAAATTTAAAGCCTTTTGGATACATTTCATTAGGTTTCTCACTTTTTGTTTCAATTTCACGAGCGACCTCATCGATGTTTACAGCTTTTGCTGTATCGAGAATTGCAGTTTGCATTTTTGTTTTGGTTATTTGTTTATAAAATATTTATTTGTTTTTGTCTAGTAGATTATTATAACACATTTAAAAAGATAATGCAAGCATTACATAAAGGTTTTTAGGTTTTTAGCTAATTAGCTTGTTAGATTGCCTAAAAAGCTAAGCACCTAAAAAGCTAACAACCTAATTGGCTATTTCCATCCACTCACCACCTGTCCGTGCATAAACAGACGGATTGAATATTTGGTGGATAGAGGCCGGTAAATGGTTGTACCTACCTGGTAGACTGGCTTGGACTAAGTAGTCGATTTTATAAACTCCGGCAGGCAGATTTTCCGCGAAAATAAGTAATCGATTGTCTTCAATTTCAAAACTGTCAAAGTTCCAGATAGGGCTATCTATCCAATTTAGACCTTGGGATCTGGCAAGTTCTTCCTGTTCGTAATAGTATGATGAATTCGCGAGCGCGGGGTTAAACGAAAGTGCCTTTATGCCCGCAGGCAATGATTCTTCCGCCACTACATATTTAAGATCTTCCGGAATTATTAATGTTAGAACTCCCCGATATAAATTTCCTGTTTTTAGTTCAGAAAGCGGACTTCCTTCTTCAAAATCCTCAAGATCATAATAATTTCTTGTAATGGATAGGCCTTCTTCTGCCGGTAAAATGCTATCGTTGGATAAAAAGTAAGTTAAATCGGCATCGAAATAAAGTGACCCTATGCCGTCTTTTTCTATTATAACCTCATTAATATGATCAGGACTCTTTAGTGAATTAAGGGTTAGAAAGGACTGATAAATCTGATTTGCGTTTTCGGATGAAACATTCTCTTTGATTACGATGTCATTGTTTACGGAAACTTTTGCTGTGTAATCGATATTTGGACTTTGCTGATCATCCATAAATTCCGACAAAGCCATAGCTATCCATATTCCCTCCTGAGGCGTAAAACGATTTAGGATCATTAGTGATGTCAGGTATTTAACCATCGGTATCGTTAACGGGTTGTTTTCACTCGATCTATTTAAAGCTAAAAGGGTAACGGCTGTAGTACGAATGTTTGTATCCAGTCCATTTCCATTTTCTTCTTCAAAATATACCCATTCTTCATCCGTGGTTTTTTTATCGGTTATTTCGGATTGTAATTTTTCCAGATATGGATAAACGCTTCTTTGGCCTGCTTCTATAAGATTATTTATATTCATCAATAAAAATGCTTTGCCGGCTATGGAGCTTTCTTCCCGGGATTTGAAAGCTGAAACCGTGGATCGAGTGTCGTATTGCTCTGCCTCACTCAATGCCCAGAGGATGAATAATTGATCTGAAATTGAAACATCTTCTAATGTATTCCAAAGAAATTGTATTGCGATATTTTGAGACATACCGGAAATACCAGCTTTATCCAAGGCAAATAATACATAAGCGGTTAACCATGGGTTGCTTTCCGCGCCTTTCCAAAAAGCATATCCGCCATCGGGCTTTTGACGGCTTAAGATATCTTCTGCAAGGACATGAATCTCATCACCGAACTCTTTTGTGCTCATATCGCTCAATTCCGGATGATGAAGAATTGTTTTAGCAACAAGTTCACTGACTAATTTTTCTGTAGACGAATACATGTACCGATTTATCGCACTTGCGTATTTTTCAATAATATTTATAGGAGTGGCGGATATAGAGACAAAAAGACCACCTATCCCCAAGATCGCATCCTCTGCAATTCTCATATTTTTAGACCATTCATTTTCTAAAAATCCGCTTCCGCCTATTGATTCCGAAACTTTGAAATATTTTATTGGTAAAATTATTTCTGCTCTATCTTGGTCTGAATTGAAAGTTAATTTGAGCGATTTTCTTTCGCTAAATGTGTTTATTTCCACATCCCAATTTATTTTGGCGGTTTGGCCGGCCTGGACTAAAATTGCTTTTTTTGACCCTCCTTTTATATCTACATCATCCGCTAATAATTCGACCATTGCTTCAATATCTTCATTGGAAAGGTTCTGCATTATCGCGCTAATCGTTACTCTATCGCCAGGAATGACAAAATTTGGTGCAACAGGGTGGATTAATAAACTTTTTTTAACGGAAAGATCCTGAGTTGCATATCCAAAATTCTTAGCTTTATTTGTAGCTATGGCATTAATCTGCCATATCGCGTACTCATCCGGCAAAGTGAGTTTTATCTCCGCATATCCGCTTTCATCAACGAGTGCAATCGGATTGAAATAAGCCGAGGATGATATTTGACCAACCTGCCTAACGGAATCTGAAAAAGATGGAATCTGATTAACTATTATCGAATTTTTTGGCAGGGTTATGTTGGATGATGTAAAAATCTGTGAACCGCGAGGCTTATAAAAATAGTTAAATGGATTTAGTGACAAATGGTTTTGCTCTTTTTTGATTATATTTAAAGTAACAACCGATTGAACTGAACGATTCTGATAATCATATGTATGAATTTGAAGAGTGACTTCCTCTCCCGGATTTGGGTTTAACGGCTGAGATGTGATATCGATATAAATCTCCCTGTCTCTTTTGCTGATTATGAGTTCAGTGTTTGTTGTTTCAATTTTAGGCTGAACATCCTGAATATTTAAACCTGTTTCATCTGTTTCGTGCAAAGATCCGTTTGCATCTTCTAATGATTCAATTTTTTCTTTTAATTCATCTATTACTTCCTCATCGCTATCATTACTTTCTAAAAGCGAATTTAGTTCCTGCTCCAGTAAAACTATTTCAACCTCTGTTTGCCTTTGTTCGGCTTCTGAACGGCGTTTTTCCTGACTTTTAATAAAGGTATTTATGTTGTCAGGGTGACGTATAACCGTGGCTGAAACATGCATATTGGGTGTCATTTCTTCAGTTATCGGTATCTCTATCGATGTTAATGGTTTTGTTAATTCAACTGTTTGATATCCAAGTATTCCGCCTCGCTCATAAGTTACAAGTGCTGTGATTGTTTTTTCATAAGACGGATAATTGATTAAAAGATCAGCCTTTCCGCCTACAAAATATTCGGGCTGATCGAAAAAGAGTGCAAAATCCTCTTTCAATTTCTTCATTTCTTCAGAGATAACATAAATTTCCAATTCGGAAGACCCACCTCCATCCTGGCTTTCGGCTTTTAACTTATACGTACCACTTGGCATTCTGGTGGTTATTGGGATAGAAAAATTCTTAGGTTCTGTTCCTATCCCTAATATTTTTTCATACCATGTTTTGCCTTCCATTCCATCTCTGGTGTGAATTAAGGAAATCTTTATTCTCTTATCTCCGACTAAATAATTTTTTGGATCAAGAGCAATAAGACTGCCTTCGGCACTGTCTCCTGAATTTAGGACATAATGTTTTAAGCTTAAGCCTGTGTAATATTCACCCTGATGTATTCTGAAACTGAATTCTTTGGAAATTTGTTTGCCGTTAATACCCTTTGCGGTAGCGATTAATTTATATTCATATCCTGCCTGTAAATCGCCTTCTTTATCTGTAAGAACGATTTGCGCGATGCCGTTTGGATCAAACGCAAATTCACCACCATTCATCCATTCATCTTCTGATCGGCATGCTCCTTTTGAGCAAAGTAAATCAAAAACTTTTCCAAATGAATAAAATGCGCTGCTTGCTTTTTGGTTTATATAATAAGGTTTTTTGTATAGCTCCCATTCACCTCTAAGACTAGCCGCTGGCACTCCGATATCATAGCGGGCTCCCAGGTTGAATAGTGTGATATCGCCTTCAAAAAAATCACCTTGAGGGCTTAACCACTCCATTTCAAAAGAAGAAAGTTTATCCAGAACCTCTATCGATAAATTATTTGAAGAAATCAATCCTCCCCACGCGTTATAAGTAACAACTTTATATTCACCCGGCAAAATGTTTAACGGAAGTTCAATCACAGTATCAAATGAACCATTACGCCTGAGCAATATAGTTTCTGTAAAAATAACGTCTTGTTTTGTGTTCTCTAATGTTAATTCGACCTGTTTGTTATCTGGAAGAGTTAATTGGACATCGTTATCAACGCGCAAAATACCTTTAATATTCACGCTTTCTCCTCCGAGGATTTTGTTTTTATCAGATATGAGGTATAAACGTGATTCATTTGTCCGAATCCATTGGTCGCCATCTTTGGTTTGTTTTGGGGCAGACCAATATTCGTTTGAAAGAACCCATCTATTTTCATTTTCCAAATTCTTTTTTCCGATTATATAAATTCCTTCCCCAAGTTCGCGTGTGATTTTATAAATACCGTCTCCATCCGTAACACCACGGGCTAATTCCTGCCCATCGTGGCTGAAGAAAACCAATTCCATGCGAGATACAGACTCTCCGGTTATCGAATCCGTTGCCCATACGAGCAGACTGTTGGTAGATTTTTTGAGAACCAAAGTTGTATCGGAAACAAAGAAAACTTTGTAGATTTTTTCGTCACCGGAATCAACGGAGAAGAAATAAATACCCGATTCCCAATCATAATCAAATAAAGCTGTTAAATTTAAAAGAGTGGTTTGCGTGTCGCCTGAATATAGCTTAAAGCTCTCGGACATGCCATAGCATTTATAGTCACTCCATCCCTGCTTTTCGTTTATGGAAATAAAGTTTTGATCGGAAATTTCACATAATTTTAAATTTAATGTATCGGTATTTTTGCTTCTTATCGAAAACTCAGGGTCAATTCCTTCCATAAATAAGTTCATGTTTTCATCCGGAACCCATTTTAATTTTGTCTGAAAACTCAGTATGGTAAAAGTTTCTTTAAAACTCGTTTTGATTTCATTGCCGGATGCATCCAGAACTCCCTCTTTTAACTCAAGTGTATATTGTGTATCCGGGGAAAATTGACAGATTATTTCGGCATGAGTGCTGTTTTCGTTTAATATAATACCCGGAGAATCTGGAAGTTCAGGTGTAAAAACAAGACCTTTTGTTATTTCTTTAGCTGTTATCGGTGTATGAAATGTTAAAAAGATACTTGAATTTTCTGGTGTAGGGGCGGTAAATTCAGCAATACCAGAAGCAGGAGCTGTTTTGAAAGTGAGTTCATAATCCTCTTTCATGGTCAAAGTTTCATCAGAATCCGAAGGCCCTGCCAAACCGGCTTTAACAATAAATCTGTATTCTGTTTCCGGCAGATAAGAGAATGTTGGTTTAAAAATTAGGACAGTTTTATCTTTATTCCCATCGGCATCTTCCCCGTAAATCACCTCTGTATTAAAGAAGCCATCTAATTTTGGATTTTCCTTTGCATCTAAATCGTTGGATGGATAAAGCAATGCATTTATCCCCGGTTTAATTTGTTCCAAATCGACTGGCTGACTAAAGCGAACTACGATCGATTCATCTATTCCAATTTTCTCAGAACCGATTTTTGGGCTTGTTTCAGCCACATGGAGTGGTGATGTTTCTATTACCCAATTAAATTCTTCTTCTGTTTCACCGCCATCACGAGCGGGTATCCCCGCGGGGACTTTTAATCTGAATCTCATACCAGTTTGCCACGCATCGGGAATAAATTGAAAGGCGCTCATCCCCAAAAAGCGATAGTCACCCGATACAGGCGGATCGATAATAAGAAGATCTTTTTCATCTATATCTGACCATTCCATCGACCTATCAAACATCACAGTAATAACCTGATCGGACGAAACAATAGGGACAGATTGGAGAGCCTCTTGGGGAGCCGATTGTTCAATTTGCTCTTCTATTTGCTCACCCATAGGCTCACCTATTGGGATATATGGCGAGACAAATTTAACAAACGGTGGACCAGTAACAAGAAAATAAAGTGTGGAATCTGTTCCTAGGGATTTTCTATAAAAACTGGTGGCTTCTGCCCCGATTACAATTCGATAACTATTCCCTATATCAATAGAGGCGGACGGATGATATTCTAATGTTTTTCCATCAGGCCAAACGAAATTGCCTTTGACCTTGGGATGGATTCTAAATGAATTTTCCACGCTTTCCTTATTCATACTTTGACTGAAGTGCAATGTAAAAGGCGCATTAAAACTGACTTTATAAACTGTATCGGTGGTATCGGCTCCCTCTATTTGCGGGTAAGGAATGGTGCTGTAGCTGGCGATTGTTACAATCAAAACCGCCAAACATAAAAATGTGATCCGGAATGCTTTGGATTTCCAAACTTCGCTGATTTTACTAATATGACCAAGCATGGATTTTGTTTAAAAAGCATGGGATATTTTAGCATAAATTTTTGATTTTTGATTTATGATTTGTGAATCCTATTCTAAAATTTAGAATTTTACATTTTATATTGAATCAAAAATCAAAAATATTTTTCTTCTTTTATATATTTTCTTCTTTCCCCTTACTATTTACTCCCCCTCTATTTGAATAGGGGTCCCGTGCGCACACACATAAAGAAAGAAGGAAAATCAAAAATCTACTTGACTTTTATTAAAAATTTGGTAAAATTCTTCTTAATATCAATTTTTAATAATAAAGTCATGAAAGACATACCTTTTTATTTAACATATGATGACGTTTTACTTCTTCCTCAATACTCGGAAATCCTTCCAAAAGACGTAGATACTAAGACTAAATTGACTAAGAAGATCAAGCTGAACATTCCTTTGGTCAGTGCAGCTATGGATACAGTTACGGAGCATGAATTGGCTATTAAAATGGCATTATATGGAGGCATTGGGATTATCCACAAAAATATGACTCCGGATGAGCAAGCCGAAGAAGTCGATCGTGTTAAGCGTTTTGAAAATGGTTTTATTATGAATCCAATTTGCGCCAAACCCGATCAAATCATTCATGATGTTTATGAAATTCGTCAAAAATATGGTTACAAAGCAGTGCCTATTACAGATAATGGTAAGTCGAATGGAAAATTAGTTGGTTTAGTTACAGCTAACGATTATTTTATTCATAAACATGAAAATCAAAAGATCAAAACAAGGATGACTAAGGCGGAAAATTTGCTTATCGCATTTGAAGGTGTTTCTCTAAGTGAAGCAAATGACATTTTAGAAGAAAGTAAGCATAGTAAATTGCTTATAGTAAATAGTAAAAAAAGCATGAAATTAAGAGCTCTTGTTACCCGTCGCGATATTGAAAAGAACAAACTTTATCCGGAAGCATCTAAGGATACTCAAAAAAGACTTAGAGTTGGCGCTGCTGTTGGTCCTGCAAAAAATATGGAAGAAAGAGTGGAGAAATTGGTAAAAGCAGGTGTTGATGTTTTGGTTGTAGATACTGCCCATGGTCACTCAAAAGGAGTTCTCGATACGGTTAAATACATTAAAAAGAATTATAAAAATGTTGATGTAATCGGAGGCAACATTGCAACAAAAGAGGCCGTTCAGGCTTTGGCTAAAGCCGGTGCGGATGCTGTTAAAGTGGGAATTGGTCCAGGTTCTATTTGTACAACCAGAGTCATTACCGGTATTGGTGCACCTCAGCTTAGTGCGGTTATAAATTGTGTCAAAGAAGCTAAAAAACTTGGCCTTCCGGTTATTGC
>JAUXFE010000060.1 GCA_030620215.1 Candidatus Peregrinibacteria bacterium | reverse complement strand
CATTTCGACAGCTTTTGCTTAGCACGTTTAAGAAATCAATGTGCTCTTCGTTTAAAGATTCACCGATTTTTGGAATGTTCATTGTTTTTTAAATTAAAAAATTCAAAATTCAAAATTCAAAATTAATTTTCTAATTTTCAATTTTGAATTGCATAAATTAGTTTAGCTTTAAGCTATCAATTAAACAACGATAATCCAGATGCTGGATAATAAGATTATCTTGACTAGATGTAAATAAAATTATATAATTACAACCTTTTAGTAATTTTTCATGAAAGAGCTATCTGAAAATAGAAATGTGGATAATTGTTTTGAGCGATTCGCAAGTACATCTGAAATTACCGATAAACGTTTTTTAATCGCTTTGATGTTTTTTGTTGGCGGTGCAGTCGGAACCACTTCTTGTAAGGAGATTAATGAAGTTAAAGATAAAATTAGCGATACTATTGAAGCAGGAAAAGTCAAAAATAATTTTGAAAATTTATTGGGAATTCGTCCTAATATAAAAAACAAAAGAGGAGAATTAATGGGGTTGATTAAAGGCAGTCCAATGAATATAGCAAAAAGAGCTTCTTTAATTAATGTCAAATTACAAGAATTGATTAAAATATTGGAAGGTGGAATTGGTGAAATTAAAGAAATTAAAAAAACCTCAATTAAATTGGCACCCGGGGTTATTTATAAACAATTGAAAGAAATTGATGCTGGCTTAAGAATGCTAAACCCAAATATAAATACAGATCTTCGTGAGTTGGATTTAGAATCTAAGAATATACAAGATACTAAATATTTGAATTGGATTAGAGAAAAATTTGGTATTAATCCAGTAGCCATTGTAAGAATGAACAGGTCGATAAAAAAACTCAGAAAGACACTTAGTACTTTTAAATCAGAACTTCTTTCAATTTCCAGCGAAGAAGTTGCTAATTGCAGTAATAATGCTGCTGTTGATACAGAAGTAATGAAAATGATAGGTAGTTGTGCTATACCTCCGCCTGATCCATGTACACTTCCAAATTTAAGTACAAGCTATAGGGGTAAAGATGTCGAAGAGCTCAAGAGATACCTTGTTGGACAAGGTTATTTGTCAGAAAAGAATTTGAATTCAGATGTTTTTGACTGGAGAACAAGAAAGGCTTTAACTAAATTACAGATTAAAAAAAGAGTTGCAGGCATAAGACATAAAGATAGCAAAGGTGCAGGGAGATTTGGGAAAACAACAAGAAGAAAACTGTGTGACAATCGTGATTAAAGTCCGGATTGCTCGTATTTGGCTTTTAGAGCTTTAAACTTTGCTTCTCCTAATTCGTTACGGAGTTTTTCCTGCATTGCTTTTACCATTGGCGGAGCGTCCGGACCCGCAAATATTACTTTTTTCATCATTTCTGCCGGATCTAATGTTGCAACTTGTTGTTCGCGTTTTTTTGGATTCAGCATTTCATGCAGTGCGATTCGCATAGCTCGTTTAACCTTGTCCGGGATATTTGGATTGTCCGGAATTTCTTTGTCATAAAGCTCTTTAGCCTGTTCAGCAGATTCGATTACATACTTTCCAATCCTTGGTGGTCTATTTTTTAATAACTCCAAATTTGCTTCACGTATCATTGCATCCACTTGGGCGGATTTAGGATTTGGATTTTTAGGAATGACCGCGTACGCGTTTAACTCCGGTGCTAACTCACCTGTAATCGGCACTAAATCGTAATTGGACATATCCAAATCCATCGTTGGTAGTTTTGTGTTTGGATAGAATTTAAGCTGATAATTACGGCATTCGATGTTGTTATCGATGAAATAATTAAAAGCTTTTTCAATAACATCCAAATCTTCTCCCGGTACACCGGTTATATAATCAATCGTCAAATATTGTTTACTGTCATTTGTTTTATTACGGATAACTTTTGTTAATTCTTTAGTATTTAATGGTCTCATGAATAATTTTAAGATTTGTTCATCAAAGCTTTGTACGCCAATAACGATTGTGTCTGATCCGGCTTTTTTCATCAGGCTGAAATCGGATGTTGGAAGTTTGGCGATAATGCTTGGATGATGATATGCGGTCCAATTTATATAATCATTCATCCCTCGCCCTATTATCTCCCGACAAAACTCCTGAATCCATAATTCGTCATAAAACATTATGTTCGAATTTGTGAAAGTGAACATAAAAAATCCAGCTTCTTTTGCCAAATATTCCAATTCGTCTACCACGCGTTTTGGTGAGTAGGTGATTATTTTTTTCTCATATTGTGGGACGGAGCAATAGGTGCAATTAAACGGACATCCGCGATTTACATCGAGCCCCTGTGGGCCAAATATAAGATCCATACTATAATTGCCCAAATCTCCATTATCGATAACCGGTTTATAGTAATTTTGGTAAAAAGTATTGTATTCGAGATCTAAAAATGGAGTTTTTTCATATTCCTCTTCTGTCAGACAGGCTTTTTCGCCCTCTTTAAAATGTCCGGATTCATATACCCAAAGCCCATTGACGTCCAATAGACTTTTTTTCGTCAGGATCTCGTCTGTTATCTTTTCACCAAGGCCTTCGACTACTCCGATATTTTGGAGTCCGGACTCCATTAAAAGTTCCGTCATCTTTTTTGGTTCAGAACTTGCAAGCGGACCACCGAATAATACTTTTTTGTCTTTAATCGATGGACGACATTTGTCCAGAACTCTCAATATATGATTAATATTCCATGAATTTGTGTGGAATCCGATAGTTTTATACTGCTGAGCATTATCCGCAATCCATTTGCCCAAATTTTCCGGTCCACTTGTCCCACTTTCCCTTCCTGTTGTATCGATTACGGAGCATGAATGTCCTTTTTTCGCCAAATAACCCGCCAATCTATTAAGTCCTAAATGATTTTCGGGCGGAGAATCAACCCCAAGTTCGTTTTTAGAGAAGTCGGGATTGATTAAGAGGAGATCTGTTTGGCCTTCGATTTTTGGTGTTGGACTAAAATTCATATTTTCCTATTGCTTATCCTGTGGCTTATCCTGTGGCTTATCCTGTGGCTTATCCTGTGGCTTATCCTGTGGCTTATCCGATTGCAGCTATTGAATTAGCAATGGATTAGCCATGGATTAGCAATGGATTAGCCATGGATTAGCTATGGATTAGCTATGGATTAGCTATTGGATTGGTTATTTCTCATGTGCCATATGTTCCGTCTTTATCCATGGCAATACGATAAGGGCGATGAGCGAAGTTATTGCACCAAGTAGAACTGTTATCTGAAGTCCGTTCATCCCCATCATACCCTCCTGTATATGTTCGTAAATAAATCCACCGCTGATTGAACCGAATACGAGTCCGAAATTCATAATAGATGCGAATACGGCGAAGTTTGTACCTTCTAAATTTCTTGGAGTACTAAGTGCGACAAATTTGAGGAGTGCAAGAAAAGAAACCATGTATAAAATGCCTAGGAAGAAGTCCAAAAAGAAATTAAGAAATACAATTCCGTCATAGCTCATTAAGTGAGTCCAAAAATTACCACCCTGAGCGACCAAAAAGACAGGTGTTGCTATTCCTGCACCGATGTATTTGATAATCGGGCTTGATCCGATAGCATTTGCGAGTTCAACTTTTGTCAGTCCAAGCTGGCTTAATCCAAGGATAGAACTCAAAACTATTGTCCACAGTAAAACTTTCTTTAAGTTAAATTTGTCGAAGTATTTGGCAAATAGAATCGATCCTATAAGCCAGCCAACATAACTAACCACTCCAAAATATCCATAAGTTTCCTGATCGATTCCGATTTGGTTTAGATAGTAATCCGACCACGGGGCACCAAAGCTTGGTGTGAATCGCCAAAAGAACATGAAAATCGCAGCCGCAAAAATGCCTTTGCCAATAATTTTAATATCCATAAGATGTTTGAAGTATCCTGCAAACCATATAAACCAAACTCCTATAACAGAAAAGGAGGCAACGGCCATATTTTGTCCTTCGTATGGGGAAAGCAGAGCGATAGTTACAATTAGAGCTAATACTGCTGTATAAATGTAGCTGGGGCTGATGGCTTTGTGAGTTTTAAGTTCTGAGCGGTCGCTGATCTTTCGCTCTTTAATTAAAAATGAAAGTCCGAATGTAATAAGCGGCATTAATGCGGTGATAAGGAACATTCCTCTGATTCCGACGATTTCCCGTCCAAGTAACAACCCGGAAAGAAAAGTCGTGATAATTGCACCTACAGTCAAAGATCCCCAGCAGATAGACTGAAAACGACCTGCCGTCTTTTCGTCCGATTGCTGTACGACCAGTCCGTCACAAATTACATCTGTAAAACCGAGGCCGATATTGGCGATCATAATCGGTATGGCATAACTAATAAATGAATCCGAGAATTGCCAGATGTAAAGCCAGCTGAGTGTGGTGATCAGTGGCATGATATGCAGATATGGCCGTCTTCTATATCCACCAATCGGAACGAGATCAGTAAGAAATCCGTAAATCGGTTTTATACTCCATGAAATTGTTGGCAGAGCCGCAAGAATTCCCAATTCAACAAAGCTCAGTCCGAGTTCGTTGCGTGTGAACAAAAATTGGGCGAGAGCCGAAATACCAACCGCGGCTTGTACGAAATAAACTGCGGAGAAAAAGAGTTCGTTTTTAGTAAATGGGAATCGCATAAAGATTAAGGAGTAAGGATTAAGGACTAAGCTATTTTATTTTATCATAAATTAAAACCCCTTCGATAATATCGAAAGGGTTTTGAGTGTTAAGGTTTTGGTTTTAATTATGCTGCTATTTTGTTTATTTGTTTTTGTTG
>JAUXFE010000090.1 GCA_030620215.1 Candidatus Peregrinibacteria bacterium | reverse complement strand
GTATAATAAGTCTATTTATGAACAGTACGTCCAATTAAAAGTTGGTAAAAAAATCCGAGGCCCCATTAAATTTACATCGCTAAAAGCTATTCAAAAACAGATTAAGGAAGATTTGAAAAAAGTGATATAATAAACGTCGTCTTACATTTTACTAATCACTCACGAGTCACGGCGCACGAGTCACGAGTCACGAATTATGTTAAATTATCTCCGAAAAAAAATCAGCTACGACAACCCCATAAGAATGTTATGGCATTGGATTAAAGGTGTTACTGCCGCTTTTGTGCACCATTTTCCCGGCAGGAAAATGGTTGTAATTGGTGTAACAGGTACAAATGGTAAAACGACCACGTGCCATATGCTTGAGCATATCCTCAGGTCAGCAGGGAAGAATGTCGCCATGATCTCCACCGTCGAACTTAGAAAAAACGGAAAGGTAAAACCAAATAAATCCAAAAAAACAACTCTGTCCCCATTTTACACACAGGGTTTTTTAGCGAATTGTGCCAGAAAAAAAGTCGATTACGTTATTCTTGAAGCATCTTCTCACGCACTTCATCAGTCCCGCTTATTGTTTATTCCATTCACCATTTCCGTCCTCACAAATATCACTCATGAGCATTTGGATTATCACGGGACTATAGAAAAATATGCCAAAGCCAAAAAGATTTTATTTAAAACAGTGGCCAGAAATTGCAATCGCAGAGAGTCCGACAAAGTTAAAAATACTCCGCACCGTCACGCATTTGTTCTAAATACAGCCGATAGATTTTATAACGAATTTGTCGATATAAAATGCCCTAAAAAAACATCTTATGGCATCGGAGAAGGGGATTTACAAGCCAGAAATATTACTTATTCAAAATTCGGATCTAAATTCAATATGCGCTATAAATATTTTGGGGTTGGCGTTGAATTAAAAGTCCCCGGCGGATTTAACGTCGAAAATGCACTGGCAGCAGCAGGTGCCGCACTTAATTGCAAATTGACTTTGGAGGAAATCAAGAAAGGTCTCGAAACATTTGAAGGCGTACCGGGTCGTATTGAGCGGATTCCAAGCCCTAAAGGCTTTGAGGTAATAGTTGATTTCGCACTAACTGCCGACGCCTTAGATCGCCTTTATGACACGTTACGAAAAACCGTCGACAAGCGCTTAATCGGTATTATCGGTAGCTGTGGTGACCGTGACAAAAAGAAGCGTCCGGATCTCGGCCAAATCGTTGCCGAACACACCGACATTACAATAGTCACAGACGAAGAACCATATTCCGAAGATCCAAAAGTCATTATGGATGCTGTACTTGAAGGTGCTAAGAAAATCAAAAAATTAGATAAAAATTTACACCTGATTGAAGATAGATATGAAGCTATTGAATTTGCTGTTAAACAGGCAAAAGAAGGCGATGTTGTTGTAGTAACAGGTATGGGCAATTTCACTACTCGTAACCTCAATAAGGGTCCGATACCGTGGGATGAGAGAGAGGTTGTGAGGGAAATAATATCTAAATATTCTTAATATCCATGGGTGCTCCAGTAGGGGCTCCAATAGGTGTTGTAAGTAAGTTTAACACCAATGGAGCACCAATCGGAGCACCAACTGGGATTTAATAGGCACAATTATGGATGGAATTTTAATAATCAACAAACCATCAGATTGGACATCTTTCGACGTTGTCGCAAAAATCCGCAATAAACTTAATGTCAAAAAGGTCGGCCACACGGGCACTCTCGATCCTATGGCCACAGGCGTCCTCGTCCTCTGTTTGGGAAAAGCGACTAAGCTAGCCCAACAGATCACAGGAACTGATAAAGAATATATCGGTGAAGTTACACTGGGGGCGACTTCTAATACGGATGATGCTGAGGGGAAAATAACTACGAATGACGCAATGACCAATGACGCAATGACCAATGACGCAATGACCAATGACGCAATGACCAATGACGCAATGACCAATGACCAATTACCAGATTTAGAAAAAATTCAAAATGTCCTGGGCAAATTTCAGGGAACAATAATGCAGACTCCTCCAATTTTTTCTGCGAAAAAGATTAAAGGTCAGCGGGCATATAAGCTAGCCCGACAAGGAAAAGAAGTTAAATTAAAACCGGTTGAAATCACAATTCACGAAATGGAATTACTGGCCTATAAATGGCCTATCGTCCGTCTACGAATACTTTGCTCAAAAGGTACCTACATTCGTTCATTGGCGCGTGATATCGGCAAAGAATTAGGTGTGGGAGGTTACCTGTCTAAACTCGAAAGAACCAAGGTGGGGGATTATACAATCGATCAATCAGTCAGTATCGAAAAAGCAAGTGAGGAACATGTAATACCTGTATAATTAAAAACTTGCAAAAAGTAAAAGGAGTGATAAGATAAAAAACCATTTTATATTTTTCTGCAAACAATATGGCTTCATTTGTAAATGATAAAACCAAAGAGCGAATAGAAGAAAGCGTTCCCGCTGGCATGGAAGGGCTTTATATGGTTAGTGCTGTTTATGAGTTAAGGCCTTTGGTTTCCGATTTTTGTGATACAAGATCAGATTTAATAAATCTGTTATGGCAATCAAGAGAGAATCCTGCAGAAAATAGAGTAGCCACACAAGCAACTGCACAAGAATTTCTGAAGGCCAATAAAGAAAATCGCGATCTAATGGAAGGAATTCTAATGCAAATAGGGGAAGACAATCAATTAACCAACATTGAATTAGCATTGGTTGAAATTTTTAATCCAGGGAAAATAATAATAAAGAGCGAAACAGATAGCGACGCTCCTCCAACTGTAAACATGGGGCTTCCTGTAAAGCATAAATAGGATTAAATAATTATAAATGCCTAAAATTATCCATGAAAACAATGCAATCTGTTATGACGAGAATGATGAAAAAGTTACAAGAATTGTAAGAAAATTAATTGAAAAATTCTTAAGTATCCATTGTCAGATTTCAGAATATAGTATATTTCAGGAGCTTATTGATTCTAGAAAAGATCCCTTAGAAAATTTTAAACAAATTGAAAACACAATCAGCGTACTTGCTAGTACATATCGTTTAATGATAGATGGGATAATAAGCAACACACAGGTTAATATGAGCCATGAAATGCTTATACATATGGCTTTATCTAAGCTAGATTTACCAGCTAAAGCCCGCTAGCTAAATCCATCAACACTGCTTTCGGATCATCCGCCTTTGTCACCCCACTCGCAAGCAACACTCCTTTCGCTCCGAGTTCGATGCAGATTTTTACATCTGTTCCATTTTTTACACCAGCCCCCATTAATAATTTTTCCGGTCCGATTAATTTTGATGCGTTTTCAATAATTTCCGGTTTGGCGGTTGAAACAGAAATATCACCTCCGATCAATTCCGGTGGTTCAACTGCAATATAATCCGGATCAAACTCCAAAAAGCTCGCTCCTTCCTCCGGGCTTTCGGCACAAACGACAGTAGTTAAGCCAATTTCCTTAGCTCTCTTGATGCTTGCTTCCAGAACTTCGCGTTTAAGGCGTCTTTCGGAATGATTGAGTATAGTTCCTAATGCGCCTGCTATTTTAACGCTCTCAGGCAAAATATGCCCAGTTCCGCTTCCAAAAGTCTTTGGATCAATGTGCTGAGCCAACACAGGTATGTCTACTTCTTGGCTTATCTTAGCCAAATCTATCGGCTGTACAGAAACCTGAATATCCGCTCCTGTTTCCTTCGCAACTTCTTCATGAATTTTTGCCAGCGCCAATGCTTTGTCACCAGTGGCTGATTCGTAGAGTTTAAAATTTGTTAT
>JAUXFE010000022.1 GCA_030620215.1 Candidatus Peregrinibacteria bacterium | reverse complement strand
GAATCGGTGGATCTGATTCGCAAAGCTAAAATGGAGTCCGGACTCATCACAGCAGACGCCACACCTCATCACTTTAGCCTGACAGAAGATGAAGTATTAAAATCCGGCTCTCAGGCCAAGGTGAATCCCCCACTACGCACTGAGGAGGATAGAATGGCGGTTATTGAGGGGTTGAAGGACGGTACATTGGATTGTATAGTAACCGACCATGCTCCGCATGAGGACAAAGATAAGACAGATGACATGATTACATCCGCTTTTGGCATATCACAACTAGAAACATCCCTCCCTGCATCGATTACGGAACTACACTTTAATCAGGGAATGGATTTAATGGATGTAATAAGCCTGATGACAATAAAGCCGGCTAAACTGGTTAATCTGCCAATCGGACGCCTGCAAGAGGGCTTCCCGGCGAATATAACTATCATAGATCTAGATACCGAGAAAGCTGTGGACAGCAGTCAATTTGTTTCCAAAGGGAAAAACACCCCGTTTAACGGGAAGGTATTAAAAGGCTGGCCGGTTATGACAATTGTGAAGGGAATGGTATTTTAACTATCAGCAATCAGCAATCAGCTGATCAGCTAGCAATTAAACTAACGGCACACTGATTTGCTGATAGCTGATAGTTATTAATATATACCATTGCTTTTTCATTCTATTTTTGCTATAATGAGGGGATTCAAAGAAATAAAAATAAACAAAAATAAAATGGATTTAAGTCATCACGACATTCATGAAATATATGCTCAGATTTCTCAATCTCTGAATTGCCCACAATGTGATTCACAGATTCTGCCGCATAATATTAAAATTACAGATATCATTGATAATGAATGTCTGTTTGATGTGAGCTGTCATAAATGCCAGGCGGAAATGACATTATCCGCACATATTGAAAAAAACATAAACGATTTTGCAAAGACCTACAACAAATCCTCTCAGATAATGCACGACAACGTTGTTGAAGAAAGCATTTCTGACCTAGACGTAAAAAATATTAAAGAGGAATTAAAGAACTTTTCCGGAAGTTTTATTGAAACATTCTGCCAATACTAATTTTATTTCTGATTTCTGAATTCTGATTTCTGAATGCAATTTACTATTTAATATCTTGCATTTTTATTTGGAATTTAAAATACAGTACTCAAAATAGGAAATCTCGAATACAAAATAGGAATCCGAAATCTGAAATCCGAAATCTGAAATTTAACAAATCCCTACTTCCTTAGTAATAGCATTTATATCACGCAAAAGCTGGCGATCGTTTTTTAGCTGATCCTCAATTCTGTTTACCGAATGCATAACGGTTGTGTGGTTTCTGTCACCAAGAGTTTTACCTATTTTAGCCAATGACATTCTAAGTTTGGTTTTAGCCAAATACATTATTACCTGACGCGGAACCATGCAATCACGGGAACGGGAGCTTCCTATAACATCACTCTTTGTAATGGTGTAATAATCGGCAACCGAATCTATAAGAAAATCTATTGTAACTGCTGTTTGATGTAAAGGAATATCATTCTCGGTATATCCGATTATCTTAACCTCCCTTTTGGCATGCCTCATCATCTCAGTTACGGATTTTACAGTCGGAGACGTATGTTCAAGTTCATAATTTCCAATGGCCTGTTTTAATATGCCCTCTAAAGCCCGAACTGAATTGCTCACATTATATGCGATATGCTCAAGAACTTCTTGATTGATAAACACCTGAGCCTCCTGACATTTGTTTTGTAAAATTGCTAACCGTGTTTCGTAGTCGGGCATTTTTACATCTATTGTCATTCCCGATTCAAAACGTGAAACCAGCCGTTCCTCAAGAAGTGTAAGTTCTTGTGGGGGACGATCTGCACTGATTATTATTTGTTTACCTGATTCATACAAGGTATTAAAAGTATGAAAAAATTCCTCCTGTGTACGGTCTTTATTGGCAATAAATTGGATGTCATCGATAATAAGCGCGTCAACTCTTCTGTATTTATTCCGAAAACCATTCATACCATTGGATCGCATCGCTTGAACCACTTCATTTGTAAAACCCTCAGTTGTTGTGTAAACAACAAAACGACTAGGATCATTTCTTACGATTTCATTACCCGTAGCCTGTAATAAATGAGTTTTACCCAAACCTACCCCGCCATAAATAAACAATGGATTATAATTCTGGCCCGGATATTTTGCTACATTTTGACAAGCGGCATGTGCTAAACGATTTTCAGGGTCAGTGACAAAATTATCCAGAGTATATTTTGGATTAAACATCTTAGTTACAACCCCCTCTCTTGTTACTTGTTCATTCTTCTTTGGTAATTTACGGGCTATTGATTTCTCAGGAAAATGTTTAAGTAAATCGATAGCTCTTGGGTTATTTTCACCCAATGAAATATCAACGGAATATGTAATCTTTTTAATGTTTTTATCAACTTCTTTTGCTGCCTCCAAAGTCAATTTGGAAAAATGAGTTATGTGCCAATTTAAAAAGAAAGGCAAAGGCAAACCGATATTCAAAACACCATCTTCATTAGAAAGGACTGCTGTATTTTTAAACCACGTAATAACCTGAGCTCGATCAAGTTTAGTGAGTACTTTCTCTATGATTGCTACCCATAGGTCTTTCGGATCCATATGACTTATTATAAGATTACAATCCGCCTGAGGCGGAACAAAATTTGATGTAATTTTATATTTTTAATTTTTTTGGGAAACTCATATTATCCAATTTCAATATCATTGAAAAGCGGATTGTATTGACGAACTTCACACCTTAGTGTCTTTTAGATACATTTCTTACTAATAATTCAAAGCTCTAAATTCTAAACTCTAATCAACTTTAAAATTCAAAGTCTAAAGCTAAAATATAATTAGTATTGTTTGAACTTTGAGTTTTATTCTTTGGGTTTGCTTAGAGTTTTGAGCTTAGAACTTAGAGTTTTATATATTATTTCACCTAAACAAATTAAGTATATCGTTCCACGTTATCACCAGAATAAGCATCATCAGCAAGGCAAAACCAAATGTATGTATTACCGCTTCAACTTTTGCGTTAGGACGACGACGGGAAACAAATTCATAAATAATAAACAAAAACCTACCACCATCAAGAGCCGGGAATGGCATTATATTAATTACACCCAATGAAATAGAAATAAGGGCTGTAAACTGAAGTAACGCCATAAAACCCTGCTGTACAAAATAGTGAGTCATCCTGGCAATTCCAACAGGCCCAGCTACTTCATCGGGCACTGTAAATTTTGCAACAATACTAACTATTACCTTACCGAGCATCTGTACAGTTAAAACGGAAAGTCTGCCGACCTCTTTAGCGGCATAGACAGGTGCAAGATAAAAAGGATAAGTAATATCTTTTACATTTAAAACCATCTGGTCATTGGATATCACAAAACCTAACTTGCCTTCATTATCCGTCGTAACGTTCAAAATACCATCTTTCTGATCCCGGATGATCTTTAAACTAACCAGTTGATTAGGCCCGACTATAGAAGAAAAAGCCTCCGCATCAGGCACGTTTTGACCATTTACCTCAACAATAACATCACCAACCTGAATATCTGTAAGCGATAACGGAGAATCGGGTGTGATTTCATGCACATAAAGTATGTTCTCGGTTTCAACCAAGCCGGATTCAATTCCACGTTCAAAATCCTCCTGTGTTACTAAAAACGGCTTCATGCCAAATGTGAATCCTATAGATATGATAACCCACGCGAGTAAAAAATTCATAACCACACCTGCTACGATTACAGAAGTGCGCCGAGCAATGCTTTTTGAAGCAAAACTATTTTTGTCTTTTATTACTTTGGAGTCGGTACTGTCTTCACCATACATCCGCACATAACCACCAAAAGGAATCCAGTTTAAAGAATAAATAGTTCCCTTCTTATCTTTAAATAATTTCTTAGCTCTTGGAGGCAGACCTATTCCAAATTCCTCAACCTTGATTCCGGCTTTTCTCGCCATCACAAAATGTCCACATTCATGAACGAGAATTAAAATTGAAAAGATGATGAGAAACGCGATTATTGTTAGAAAAATCATTTTCTTGTAGGATTATTAAGATTATTTGGACTTGTAGGATTATTAAGATTATTAGAATCGCATAGGATATAATCGTACAAATCCTACAAGTCTTACAAATCCTACAAATCCTTTTTAAACTGTCATTACATCCTCCTCCTTCTTCTTTGCATCCTCCTCAATTTTTTTATTAAATTCGTCAACTATGTCTTGTAATTGTTTTTCTCTCTTTGAGAGTTCATCTTCTCCGATCTCCTTCTCTTTCTCCATTACTTCCAACTTAGACTTGGATTCATGACGGGCATTTCGGACTGAAATACGAGCGTCTTCCGCATATTGATTAACTAACTTTACGAGCTCTTTGCGACGGTCTTCCGTTAAAGGAGGTAGAATAAGCCGTATAATCACACCGTCATTTTGAGGATTCAAACCAAGATTTGCATTAACAATTGCTTTTTCAATATTCGGAAGCTGATCGCGGTTCCACGGCTGAATAGCGATTTGATTAGATTCCGGAATCGAAATAGTTGCAACTCCTTTTAAGGGCATCATTGTACCAAAGCTCTCAACCATAACAGCTTCAACCAATGCGGCATTAGCACGACCTGTTTGAAGTTTTGAGTACTCGGTATGAAGATACTTCATGGCATCTTCCATCTTAGTTTTAGCTTCATTAATTATTTGATCTGACATAGAAAAATTTTATGAAATAAAATTTTAACTTATGAACCAAGGAACTTATAAACTGAGAAACAACATGTTCTTCAGTTCTTTAGTTCATAGGTTCTTTGGTTTTAAGAAACAAGTGTTCCAATCTTCTCACCTTGTGCCGCCTTCAAAATTGCACCTTTTTTATGCATATTGAATACCAAAATTTTCATATTACTCTCACGGCAAAGAGAGAAAGCGGTTTGATCCATAACTCGTAAATTCCTCTTAATAGCTTCGTCATAACTAAGCGTTTTGAATTTTTTTGCTTTTTTATCTTTTTCGGGATCAGCAGTATACACACCATCGACTTTAGTTGCCTTTAAAATAATTTCACACCCTAGTTCTACAGCCCTTAATGCCGCAGCTGTATCAGTTGTAAAGTAAGGATTTCCTGTACCACCACCACAAATCACTACTCTCATTTTTTCAACATGACGCATAGCGCGACGACGGATATACGGTTCGGCGATCTGGGGTAGATCAAGAGACGTTGCAACACGACTATCGGCACCCATTTTTTCAATTGCACTCTGTAATGCTACACCATTCATAATAGTTGCCATCATACCCATATAATCAGATGTAGTCCGTTCAATACCGGCATCTTTGGTATCGCGATAACGCCAAATATTACCACCGCCGATTACAACGACGACTTCTATTTTCTTCTTGTTCAAGGCAACGATTTCTTTGGCAATTTTATTAAGCGCTTTAGTATCAATCCCCTCTCCGTGCTTGTCACCAAGCACCTCTCCGGAAATCTTTAGCATAATGCGCTTATATCCTTTTCTTTTTTTGGGCATAGAATTTATTTTAAGTTCTCGTTTATCTTATAGGTTTCACAAAAAAGGGTCAAACTAATTTAGAGCTATCTGCTTATCAGTTTATCAGCTGATCAGCCGCTGATTTGCTGATAGCTGATCGCTGATAGTTTATTTTTGTTCTAAAACCTTATCCACTTTCTCCTCAATTTTATGAACATCCTCCTCTAATTTATGAAACTCATCACGAACTTCATCTTCCAATTTATATAATTCCTTTTCGTCTTCATCTACTCTGTGCATTAAAGCGGATAACTTCTTTTCATCCTGCTCCAGCAATCTTTTTTCGGATTCCAATGTATGTTCCTGGGTTTTTAATTCACGCTCCTGCTCTTTTAATTCTGCACGAAATTCTGGAGTGACATGTTCGGGCTTTGCAATTTTAATAGCGGTATGTTTGGTTACATGCCAAGCCTGTTTAAAATGATGCCTGCGCAATTTTCCTTCAGCTATTAAAGAAATAACCGGTATACGATAAGTATGCCCCATCGCAGCTTCGATAAAACCTAAAATCACTAAAGCCAACACTACAAATTCACCATAACGGGTAATATCAAACGGCCATAAGAGGAGTGATAAAACAAAAAGAACAACTCCTTGTTTAGCATGAAATCGAACAAAAGGGCTATCCCGCCTTGCAAGCAAAACAACAATGCTGAAAAGCCACAAATAACTCAAGGCAGCCATGTCTTTGTTCTTTTTAATATCCTCTGGTGTGAATTCCTGCTGTTGCATTACTTTTAGTTTTATTTTATATCTTCATATTACATTATAACCTAAGAACCTAAAAACCGAAGAACAATATTAATGTCTTAAATCATCCTTTCTGACTTTTGAAATAAAAGCCTTTAGTTGCCTAAAAATATTTTCGGCTCTTTCTATAAACTTGTCATAATCATTTCCGGTTATATATACATCGTCAATTGCTGCATCCAAACAGGCAACAACTTCATTTAAAGATGCTAATGAAGTGTTTAAAAAACGACTGAAATCTACATCTGACAAACGTCCGGAACCTTCAGCAATATTAAGTATAATTGAATCAAGGGCTCTCCATAACTGGGAAGTTAAACAATATTGCTCTTCTTTTGGAAATAATTTCTTAGAAATATCCTTTAAATCTTTTCTAAACTGCCTGGCAGCTTTATAAACTGGAAACTCCTGGAATCTAAAAACATTTTTAGTCATGATCTTTAATTGTTATTTGGTTCTTTGGTTTTTAAGTTCTTCGGTTCTTTAGTTCCTTAGTTCTTCGGTTATAATTATAAAATAATACGTTTTTGATGAAGAATGTTTCTTGCTTTTTCAGAAGCACGACGAGATGCGGATTCAATTGCATTACCAGCCTGCTCGGCTATAAGAACAAGTAAACGCAAATGATCATCTTCATAGGGGCTATCTCCCATTTCACGTCTGAGAACCAGATATCCAACATCTTTTAAATTAACGAATAGATATTGAAAATTCCCATTGGAAATTATCTGAGATTTATTTTTATTAAAATCTTTAAACGTATTTTCGTTCATTTCATCGGTAGACGAATAAAGTATTCTATAAGATTCTTCAAATGGATTCTTTAAAAACATCACTCCATTACGACTCTCGGTTATAGCAATCAGCTTCTGAACAAGACCCTGAGAAAGCTTTTGAAGATCATCGCGATGAATTCCCATAAGCTTATTAATTTCATAAAGCGCGAGAAGTTTTATATTTGTGCTGTTTATTCTGTCGTTCAATGTTCCTAAAACAGATAAAAGGAAATCAAGTCCTGCCCTGGAATCTTTTGTTACAAGCTCATCGAAATCTTCTTTTGAAAGCGCCAACAGTTCAACATCTGAAACTGCCTTAGCTGAAGCTGGTTTTATAATAACTCCGGAAAGCACTCCTTCACCCAGTATCTCACCTGCTTTTAATTCTGCAATTACCTTTTCATTGCCATCGGATGTTTTTTTGCTGATCTCGACCTGCCCCTTCATCACAATATAAAAATTATGATCTTCATCACCTTCTTTAAAAATATATTCACCTGATTCAAAATGTTTATCTTCAGTAAGATGAAGAATTTTTTGTATCTGCATTAATCCCTGTGTTTTTTCTGCGATTTGTGTTGGCATTTATTTTTATTAATTTTTTCCGATTGCTTATCCTGTGGCTTATCCTGTGGCTTATCCTGTGGCTTATCCTATGGCTTATCCTATTGCTTATCCGATTGCTCATCCGATTGCAGCTATTGGATTAGCCACGGATCAGCCACGGATCAGCTATTGATAATTGGTAGCTAAAATTTGTAATCGCTGCTGCAAAGATTCAATATCAGTCGCTTTAGACAAAGCTTCATCCGCGGTAATCAATCCCTGCTTATAAAGATTTTCAAGTGCGCTATCCATAAGGATCATGCCCTCATCCGCATTGATCTGCATAATCGATGGAAGCTGATGAGTTTCAGATTTGGAAATACAATTTCGAACAGCATCGTTGCAAATCATGATCTCACGAGCGGCTACACGGCCCTCACCATCCGCACGCGGAAGTAAAACCTGTGAAATAACACCTTTTAAAGTGCTTGCTAACTGAGAACGAATTTGCTGTTGCTGATAAGGCGGAAATACATCGACTATGCGGTCGATTGTCTGTGACACATTTACAGTATGCAGAGTAGAAAGAACTAAATGACCCGTCTCCGCCAATGTAATAGCTGCGGCAATGGTCTCCAGATCTCTCATTTCCCCCACCATAACAACATCCGGATCCTGACGAAGCGCGCCTTTAATGGCATCGGAAAAACTATTTGTATGAACATTTAATTCACGCTGAGTCACCAGACCCTGTTTATTTTCATAAACAAATTCAATCGGATCCTCAACTGTGATGATATGACACTTTCTATTTGTATTTATGTAATCGACAATAGATGCCAAAGTCGTAGACTTACCCGTTCCTGTAGAACCGGTTACAAGTACTAAACCATGTGGCTGCATAGCCAAAGATTTTACTGTGTCAGAAAGTCCGAGCTCCTCTAAGGTAGGAATCTTCTCGGAAATCACCCTGAAAGCAATTGAGGGGCCATGCTGTTCTTCAAAAACATTTACACGAAATCTGCTTAAATCAGCTATATGATAAGAAAAGTCTACCTGATGATTCTTTTTAAATCGCTCTTTTTGCTTATCACTAAGAATCTCATCAATAACACCCTGAACATCTTCTTTGGTTACAGCAGGAGCCTCAAGCGGAGCCAGCTCACCATTTCTTAATCGAATTATAGGCGGACGCCCAACCTG